>NZ_JBRRBO010000032.1:0-48853 GCF_056756175.1 Stenotrophomonas sp. STEN240
GCACAGCGCGGCCAGGAGGCACCGTTCTTGGCGGAAAGTGCCTGGGGAGCCCCAGCCGCGCTGTACTTGCCCGGGCCACGCAGGCCTGGTCAGATGGCCAATATCACCGCTCGCGGAATGCCTCGCGTGCCTTCAGCACCGGCTTGAGCAGGTATTCCAGGACGGTCTTCTCGCCGGTGCGGATTTCCACCGAGGCGATCATGCCGGGAATGATCGGCAGCTCTTTGCCACCGGCTTCCAGGGCACTTTTTTCGGTCAGCACGGTCACCCGGTAATAGGTGCTGTCGGGGCGACCGGCTGCGCCTTTCTCTTCATCCTTCAGGGTGTCGGGGCTGATCAGTTCAACCTTGCCATCCAAGCCGCCATAGATGCCGTAGTCGTAAGCGGTGATCTTCACCTTGGCCGGCAGGCCCGGCCGCAGGAAGGCGACATCGGACGGGCGGATCTTGCCTTCCACCAGCAGCTGATCTTCCAGCGGCACGATTTCCAGGATGTGCTCGCCCGGCTGGATGACGCCGCCAACGGTGTTGACGCGCACGTTCTTCACCGTGCCGCGTACGGGTGCGGTGATGGTGGTGCGTTCGACCACGTCGGCGCGACCCACCAGATTCTCGCTGGTCTGCGACAGCTCCATCTCCAGCTTGACCAGCTCGGAGTTGGCGTCGGAACGGTAACGGTTACGGCGTTCCACGATCTGCGAACGGATGTCGTTGGCCTGGCGGCGCATGCGCAGCAGCTCGACATCGGACAGCAGGCCCTTGGCCGCCAATGGCTGGGCAAGGTTGATCTCGCGCATCGACAGAGCGTAGCTCTGCTCCAGCGAGGCAATGCCTTCGTCCAGCGAGCGGCGACGGGCGTTGAAGGCACGCGTTTCACTGGCGACTTCATCGGCGAATTGGCTCACCTGCTCATCGAATACCAGTGCTTCGCCATACGCTTCGGCGCGCAGGCGGGCAATGGTGGCTTTCAGCGAAATGACCTTGCTGAGTGCTTCGCGGTAGCTGGCATTGGCGCGGGTCGGGTCGATCTTCAGCAGTACCTGGCCACTTTCGACGATGTCGCCTTCGTGGATCGACATTTCCGCAAGGATGCCGCCCTCCAGGCTCTGGATCACCTGCTCGCGGCTTTTGGAAACGATCTTGGCCTCGCCCTTGGTGATTTCCTCCACCCGCGCAAAGTGCGCCCAGGTCACCCCGACCACCACCACCAGCAGGATCATGTAGGTGACCAGGCGCGAACCCGGTGTGGTCTGTGCGAGCAGCGACTCGGAGACATCGTCCATGAACGCAGCGTCGGCGGCGTTGATTGAACCCGTCTGTTTACTGGTTTTTTTCCACGGAAACATCAGTGAGCCTCCTGCTGAGGCGTTTTGGTGTGCCGCACACGAATGGGTGCGGCTTGAATGGACGGCGCCGGTGCTGGCGTCGTAACGGCAACGGCGTTCGCCGTCGCAGTCGTGTTGGTCGCATCCGTGCTGTTAGCCGGCGCTGCAGCTGCAGCCGCCGCTTGAGGCTTGCCCGGCGCTGCAGCCTGCTTTTCAGCGTTGGCGCCCAGCGCAGCAAGTACATTGGCCTTGGGGCCGTCGGCGAACACGCGGCCGTTGTCCATCACGATCACCCGGTCCACCAGGTTGAGCAGTGAGGGGCGGTGGGTCACCACCACCAGGGTCTGGCCCTGGGTAGCACGGTGCAGGTGTTCGAGGAACTGGGCTTCGGTCTGGGCATCCATGGCGCTGGTGGGTTCGTCCATCAGCAACAGGCGCGGCCGGGCCAGCAAGGTGCGGGCCAGCGAAATCAGCTGGCGCTGGCCGCCGGACACACCGTCACCGTTTTCGCCGATGGGCAGGTTGACGCCGCGCGGGTGCGAGGCTGCAAACTGGTCAAGCCCGGTCAGCCGCAATACCCGCAGGAACTCGTCCACGCTGGCATCCGGGCAACCCAGCATCACGTTCTCGCGCAAGGTGCCATGGAACAGGCGCGCCTCCTGGTTGACGAAACCCACGGCCTTGCGCCAATCGGCTGGGTCGATCTGGTTGACGTCCAGGCCATCGGTGAACATCTGCCCCTCGGTGGGCGAGTACAGGCGCGACATCACCCGCAGCAGCGTGGATTTGCCGCTGCCGATGCGGCCCAGGATGGCAACGCGCTCGCCTGGGGCGATGGACAGATTGATATCGGTCAGCACCGGCGGATTGGGTTGCATCGGCGGTGCCGGATAGGAAAAGCCGATCTTCTTCAGCGACAGCTGCCCGGTCAGGTTTGGCACCGGCAGATAGTCCTGGGCCGGGTCGCGGTCCTGCGGCATTTCCATCAACTTGTTCAGTGAGCCCAGCGCGGCCTTGGCCTGCTGGAAGCGCACCGCAAGGCCGATCACCTGGCCCAGCGGGGCGGTGGCACGGCCGGCCAGCATCACCGTGCCGATCAGTGCACCCATGCTGAGCGTGCCGGCGGTGATCAGGTACACGCCGGTGATGACCAGCACCACCGTCTGCAGCTGCTGCAGCAGGGTGACAGTGCCGGTAGCGATGCTGGACAGGCGCCGCGACTTCATCGACGTGGCCGACTGCAACGCACTGAAGTGCTGCCAACGGCGCTGCATGTTGGCGCTGCCGCCGGTGGACTTGAGCGTTTCCATGCCTTCGATGGATTCAATCAGCACGCCTTGCTTGAGCGAGGACTCGCGCAGGTTCTCTTTCATCACCCGGGCCAGCGGCCACTGGATGCTGACCGAGATGATGACGATCAATGGCAGGATCAGCAGCGGAATCCAGCCCAATGGCCCGCCAATGGCAAAGATGACGCCGACGAACATCAGCACGAACGGCAGATCGGAGATCGCCGCCAGCGTTGCCGAGGTGGCAAAATCGCGCACCGATTCGAACTCGCGCAGCTGATTGGCGAAGGCGCCGGAGGAGGCCGGCTTGTGTTCCATCTTCACCGACAAAGCTTGCCGGAACAGCATCGCGCCCAGCACCAGATCGGCCTTTTTGGCGGCAACGTCAAGCAGGTGCGCGCGCACGAAGCGGATGACCGCCTCAAACACCATCGCGATGATCACGCCGATGCCCAACGACCACAGCGTGATGAACGCCTGGTTCGGCACCACGCGGTCATAGACATTCATGGTGAAGAAGATGCTGGCCAGCGCCAATACGTTGGCCAACACCGCTGCGATGGCGGCGCTGCGGTAATAGCGCCGGTAGCGCCACAACGTGCTGAACAGCCAGTGGCCGGTCGCTTCGGGCAGCACTTCGCCGGCACGGTTGTCCACGTGCGCGCGCGGCTTGACCAGGATGGCGTGACCGGAATAGATCGCGTCCAGGTCTTCGTGCGACATATCCACCGGCTCGGCGGAAACTTCGGGAAGAATGACCGTGTAACGCAGCTGGCGCTTGTTTTCCTCGTCGCGTACTTCCCTGCGTTCCAGCAGGACGGCGCCACCTTGCTTCTTGCGCAGCAGGATCATCGGCATCACCTGCGCCGGCAGCTGCGCCAACCCGCGCTTCACCACGCCGCCGGTCAAGCCGACATTGCTCAGCGCCTGCAGCGCGAGCGAGGGCGACAGCGCACCGTTCCACGGCAGGCCGGCAACAAGTGCTGCCGGGCTGCGCCGCATGTCGTAGTGATCACACATCCAGGACACGCTTTGCAGCAGGGTGTCCTCGATATTGATCTGGTCTTTGGTCATCGCGGCGGCTTCGTCAGCCGGTGCAGGTGTGTCGGTCATGGCAATTCCAGATGGAGCCGCCTGCGGAGACGGGCGGGTTTTAATCCGGGAGTGCAAGATGCCAACTGCTCCCGACGAGGAGCGGAAGTCTGGGGTCGCGCGGGGCTATGACGAATAGGATTCGTCCCAAATGTGTGGTGTTTGTTCTGATTTTCCGTTCACTGCGCTTGTTTCCGCCGCGCCGGGCGTAGGAGCTCCGTGATTCCCATTGCGACCGCCAGTGTTCTGCTCGAGCGGCTGGCTCTGTTATCGCCATATGGCAGGGGAACTGGCCTGCTGTTGTTGAGCTGCCCGGTGCTTGGCTGGGCGGTGGAAAGACGCAGATTCAATGTTAGCTGTGATCGGCGCGCCTTCAGTGACCTTCCCGGTTTTTAAGATCATCCCTATGTAACGCAGCGGGGGAGGAGATCTATCGTTATCACAGGTGAAACTAGCTGCCATTGGTGCCGCGGGTAATTCATCAACGGCCGAGCGCTGAAGTTTTCGCGTGACGCTGCGGTGAATTGAAACGAAGTACGAGCCTTTTCGGTTTCTCGAGTGAAGCCGGGGCTTTCTGTTGTCGCATGAAACGCATGGGGATTCCATTCAGGTACTGGCCAGTCCGATCGGATCGTGCAATTCCCACTAAGCAAACAATAACGAGTGAAATGTAATGACTGCAATGGTGTCAGTGGTTAGCGGAGGTTCTGTGGTACATGCCCAGCAGTTTTCGGGCATGAAGAACGGGAAGGGCGCACGTATCGCTGCGATCAAGGGCGCGCGCTATGTGCTTGCCGAGATGCACGGTGGCGTTGCTGCGGGTGATATCAGCGTGAAGCGCGTTGGCAAGAACCTGGTGATTGAGCAGCAAAAGGCCGGTGCTGAGTCGGCGTCTGTAGTCATCGAAGACTTCTACGGCAACGAAGGCCAGCTGGTCGGCCTGGGTGCTGACGGCGAATATCTGGAGTACCTGGCGGCTGGCGAGCCCGGCGCTACCGAAGCTTCGGCAATCACTGATGGCGCTTCGGCACAGCTCACGTTGGCTGCCGGCCAGCCCGCGTTTTCGCCGAGCAGTTTCGCGCTCGCCGAAGGTGGTTCTTCGGTATTCAGCAGCGCGCTTAGCGGTGTGGCGGCGCTGGCTGCTGGTGCTGCGTTGAGCAACAACAGCAGCGGTGGCAGCAAGGCGCAGCCTGCGCCGGCTGCCAGTGCTTTCGTGCTGGAAGATCAGCGTGCTGACGCAGTTGCAGGCCAGCCAGCGTCAGCTTCTGTAAAGCCAGACGCCTCTACCGCAGTACAGGATGCTGGCAACACCGCTGGTCCAGTGGCGGAAGTGCACACCGAAGCAGACGATGTCAGCGCGGACGACGCTGCGATCAACGACCTCTCCTCGGACGCCAATACCAACGAGAACGCTGCGATCAACGACCGCGCCTCGAACGCCATTACCAACGAGAACGCTGCGCCAGCAGAATCCAACACAGCGCCGGAAGCAGAAGCAATCACCAGTCCTGGTTTGGTTGGCGCACCTGCGGCCGTTGTGCCGTTCGCTGTTGACGACATTCCCGTCATTGAAAAAGTGATGGACGACCATGGCGTCATCCAGGGCGTAATCGAAAATGGCGGTTACACCGACGACGTCTATCCGACTTTGATGGGCCACGCCGATCCCGGCGTGAAGGTGCACGTCTACCGTGGCAAGTACCTGCAGGGCTATACCGTTGCTGACGAAAATGGCGTGTGGTCGTATACGCCGTCGTCCGCATATGCGTCCGGTACGCACTCGATGACCGTCAAGTACGAGTATCCGAACAAGGATACCAGCGGCTATTCCGAGCCGTATGTCATCACCATCGACAAGATTGCGCCGGGCATTCCGAAGATCACCGGTATTCTGGACGACGAAGGTCGCATCACCGGTGCGATCACCGACCAGACCGTCACCGATGACAATCGGCCGACCATTACCGGCACTGCGGAAGCCAATGCCAAGCTGATTGTCTATGACAAGGGCAAGCAGATCGGCAGCACCACCGTCGGTGCCGACGGCACCTGGAGTTTCACCCCGGACACTCCGCTGGCCGATGGCCTGCACATGCTGAGCTACTCGGCAGTGGATCGCGCTGGTAACAGTGGTGAACAGACCGACGTCACCGAGTTCACCGTCGATACGCGTCCGGAAAAGATCAATATCTATTACGCCGAAGACGACGTCGGCAGCATAACCGATGAAGTCTTCAGCGGTGGCGCAACCGATGACAGCACGCCGACGCTGTTCGGCACGGCCACTGCTGGCGGCATCGTAAAAATCTATGAAGGCAGCGTGCTGCTTGGGCAGGTTGTGGCGGATGTCGACGGCACCTGGCAGTTCACTCCGCCGGCGGCGCTGAGCGAAGGTGCGCATGTTTTCCACGCCACCGTGACCTTGGTCGCCAAGGGCGAGAGCGGCCCCAGCCGTCCGTTCATGCTGGAGGTCGATCTCACCGCGCCAAACATCCCGACCATCGAGCAGGTACTCGATGACGTGGGCGCCGAGCAGGGTGTGATCGCAAACGGTCAACACACCGATGACGCTACCCCAACCCTGTCGGGCAAGGCCGAGGCCGGTAGCACCGTGCGTATCTACGACAACGGCAGCTTGCTGGGCATGGCAGTCACCAACGCCAACGGCGTGTGGACCTTTACGCCGGGCGTCGCCTTGGCCGAGGGCGAGCACATGTTCACCATCAGCGCCACCGACGCGGCCGGCAATACGACGGCGTCACCAGCGCAATACGAGATCAGCATCGACAGCACACGGCGGGCCTGTTATGCGCCGAATCGCCGGGTTGTGCTGCGCGTTGAAGTACGCAGAACGCCGGTTCCCTGATTGAAAGGTGCGGCTCTGGTCATCCGATCGAGGGCCGTTCCGTGTTGAACAGACAGAATGCCCGCCGTTGGCGGGTTGCTTGGCTGGTGTCGAAACGCTGGGCTTTATGTCGCCCAGCACCTGGTTCGTATTGCGGGGTTTTTGCAGTGTAGAGGAGTTGATGCAGTGAAATGGTCGATCATGGCGCCACTCCGCATTGCGGTGTTGGATGACCATTCGTTAATACAGATGGCGCTGGAACTGCGTCTGTCGCGTGAGGCAGACCTGAAAGTTGTCGGCGTCTATTCCAATAGCCGCGACCTGCTTGCCTCGCTGACGGCTACGCCGGCGGATCTGCTGGTGCTGGATTATTCGCTTGGCGCCAGCGAGCTGGATGGCTTGCACCTGATCGGCCTGATACGCCGCAGGTTTCCCTCGCTTTGCATTCTGGTGGCGTCATCGGCCGAATCGCCGTCTGTGGTCAATCTGTCGCTCAGCGTCGGTGCGAACGGCTTCTTCGGTAAGTCCGAGAGCGCCGAGTTGCTGGTGGAGGCCATCCGCAAGGTTGCCTTCGGTGAAACCTATGTATCGCCTGGCCTGGCCTACCGGCTTGGCCGCCAACCCTTGCCCGCTGGCCGTACCACACCGGACGTAAAGGGTGGGCAGCGGCTTCTGAATGACCCGACGCTATCCCCCAAGGAGCGCGAAGTGCTGCGCTGCTGTCTGGATGGCATGTCGGTGTCGCAGATTTCACGCAAGTTCATGCGCAGCATGAAAACCATCAGCGGCCAGAAGCAGGCCGCATTCCGCAAGCTTGGCGTCCGTACCGACGCAGAGCTGTTCAAGCTGCAGCACAGCCTCGCCCAATAGTCGAATCACCGGGTATTAAAACCATGCCGCTTATTACGCTTACGCGCCGCTCCGTGCGTGCGGCATGGCTCCTGGTTGCCTTGCTGTTGCCTGTGGCACCAGCCGCGGTCGCGGCGTCCGCCGAGGTCATCGAGCTGACCCTGCATGCGCGCACCGGCATTCCCAATGTCTCGCTGGAGCTGGACAAGGGCGACCGCGAATGGGTGCGCAACAAGGGCGAGCTGGTGATGGGCGTAGCCTCACCCAGCTTCATGCCGCTGGAAGTTTTCTCCGGCAATGACAGCTATGAGGGCATAACCGCCGATGTGTTCGGTGCGGTTGGGCAGATGCTGGGAGTGCCGGTGCGGGTCATCCGCTACCCGCACCGGGCCGCTGCATTGCGGGCGCTGGAACATGGGCGCATCGACCTGGTAGGCAGTGCCAACAACTATGAGTTGGCCGGCCATTCGGTGCGCCTGACGCAGCGTTATGTGGAAGACGCGCCAGTACTTTACGTACGCAAGGCCGAGCGCAGGGTCATGCCGCCGTCGCTGGCTGGCATGCGCATTGCCGTGGCCGAGGACTATCTGCCGCAGGTACAGATACGCGAGTTGTACCCGGATGCGATCATCACCAACTATCGTTCGCGCGAACAGGCCTTGGCTGCGCTGGCGTTTGGCAGTGCAGACCTTTATCTGGGCGATACGGTGTCCAGCAACTACCTGGTCAACCTCAGCTATTTCAACTATGTGCGCAATGCCGCGATGCCGCGCATCGACACCGGCGGCTTCGCCTTTGCGGTGCGTGAAGATGCACTCCCCCTGGAGCGGGTGGTCAACCTGGCGCTGGCAAAGCTGCAGCAGACCCATGGTGCCGAGCTGCTGAAGCGCTGGTCCGGTGGCGGCGGCATGGTGCCGATGGCACGCATTGAACTCACCAGCGCCGAGCAGCGCTGGATTGCCGACCACCCGGTGGTGCGCTTTGTTGCCAGCAATGACACTGCGCCGCTGTCCTACTTCGATACCGATGGCCGCTTCAGTGGCCTGAGCGCTGACATCATGCGCGCGATCACCCAGCGTACCGGGCTGGAGTTCGAGCCGGTAAGGGTGTCGCGGCTTGACCAGCAGATGCGGGCGTTGGAGGAAGGCGCAGCGGACGCCACCATGCTGGTTCCCACCAGTTCGCGTGCGCAGCGGTTCAACTTTTCGCGGCCATTCGTGCAGACCTCGTTTGGCATCATCACCCGCGAGGAGCAGGGTGGGCTGTTGACGTTGGCGGACCTGCGCGGCAAGCGCATCGCGTTGCCGGCCAGCCATGCCCTGCGCGAACTGCTGGTGCCGGCCACCGACTACCAGTTCATCGAGACCGATACGCTGGCGGCGGCCATGGAACTGGTCAGCGACGAGAAGGCCGATGCCACCATCGCCTTCCTGCCGATGGCGCTGTACTACACCTCGGTGTTGCATGACGACAAGCTGCGGGTATCCGATGTGGTCGAGGACACGCCGGCTTGGCTGGCCATTGCCACGCGCAAGGATCAACCCGAGCTTGCCAGCATCATCGAGAAGGCGATGGCGCAGATCCCGCCCGATGAAGTGGATATCTTCCAGAACCGCTGGCGTCCGCGTCCGGATGCCTCGCCAGCGGCATGGACGGATTTCCGTTCGCTCATCTACAAGATCACTGCTGGCGCGCTGGTGCTGATCCTGGTGTCGCTGATATGGAACATGCATATCCGCTCGCAGTACCGGCGCCGGCAAGTGGCCGAGGACGCGCTGGGCGAGCAGGTCAACTTCATGCGCGCGTTGATCAACGGAACCCCGCATCCGATCTACGTGCGTGACGAGCAGGGCCGCTTGGTCACCTGCAATACCAACTATCTGGACATGTTGTCGGTCACCGAGCGAAAAGTGCTTGGCAAAACCTCGATGGAAGGCGCGAAGATGGACCCGCGCGAGGCGCAGAGTTTCCACGACGACTACCTGTGGGTGATGGCCAACGGCAAGCCGCTGGAGGTGGACCGCACCTTGCACCTGCCCGGCCGCGTGCTGAGCATCTACCATTGGATCTACCCGTACTTCGATTCCCAGGGGCAGGCCAAGGGCGTGGTGTGCGGTTGGATCGATGTCAGTGACCGCCTGCACCTGATGGAGGAACTGCGGCGTGCGCTCAACGCCGCCGATCAGTCCAGCCGCGCCAAGACCACCTTCCTGGCAACCATGAGCCATGAGATCCGCACGCCGATGAGCGCCATCATCGGCATGCTGGAGCTGGCCCAGAAGCACGCCGACCAGGGCCGGCTGGACAAGTCCGCCATTGCCGTGGCCTACGATTCCGCGCATGGCCTGCTGGAGTTGATTGGCGACATCCTGGACGTGGTGCGTATCGAGTCAGGCCACGTCAGCTTGAGCCCCAAGCGCGCCAACCTGCGCGAGATGACCGAGTCGGTGGCGCGGGTATTCAATGGCCTGGCGCGACAGAAGACCCTGCATCTGCGGCTGGAACTGGACCCGGCAGCGGATTGCGATGTGCTGATCGACCCGATGCGCTTCAAGCAGGTGTTGTCCAACCTGGTCGGCAATGCTATCAAGTTCACCGACAAGGGCCAGGTCACCATCAAAGTGCGCGGCGTGCCGGTGGCCGAGGGGCAGCTGCGTCTGCAGCTTGAGGTGGTTGATACCGGCATCGGCATTGCCGAGGGTGAAGTGGCGCTGCTGTTTGATCCTTTCGCGCAGGCCGACCATGGTCATAGTTCGCGCGGCGGAACCGGCTTGGGCCTGCCCATCTGCAAGTTCCTGTGCGAGCTGATGGGCGGTGATATCTCCATCCGCAGCACCTTGGGGCAGGGCACCTCGGTGCTGCTCAACCTGCCGTTGGAAGTGCTGCCCAGCATCCCCGGAACCGCCGAGGTGCTGCAGACCGTTGACGCCAAACATCCGAGCCTGAAGGTGCTGGTGGTGGATGACCATTCGGCGAACCGCAGCCTGCTGACCCAGCAGCTGGCGTTCCTTGGCCAGAACGTGCGCAGTGCGTCCGACGGCCGCGAAGGACTGGAATGCTGGATTGAAGAGCGGGTCGACGTGGTGGTCACCGACTGCAACATGCCGGTCATGAACGGCCATGACATGGCGCGTGCGATACGCCGGCATGAGAAGGCCTATGGCCTGCCGCCGTGCGTGATCATCGGTTTCACCGCCAATGCGCAGCCCGAAGAGCGGGCCAAGTGCATTGCGTCCGGCATGAATGACTGCCTGTTCAAGCCGGTGAGCCTGAGCACGCTTTCCAACATGCTGGTGTTGCTGGGCGAGAAGGCCGGGGTGGGCGCAGAGGCACCTTGCCAGGAACAGATGCGCGATATCGCCTCGGCCCTGCAGGAGTTGACTGGCGGCGACCAGGCAATGACGCGCAATCTTGTTGTCGAAGCGCACCGCAGTTTTGTGCGTGACCTCACCGAGCTGCGCGCACTGCTGCCCAGCTTCGGGACCAGGGCAATGTCGAACCTGGTCCACCGCATCAACGGCGGGGTACGGCTGCTGCAGGTGGCGCACCTGATGGATATCTGCGATCGAGTGGAGCTGCTGTGCAGCCAGCCGGAAGTGGACCTTGCCGAAGTGACCAGCAATGCGGAATTCATCGCAAGCGAGTTGCCGGTGATCATTGCCCTGCTTGACGCGATGCGCGAGACCGAAACCGCCAGCTGAGCACTATCGGTGCAGTAGCAGTGCGCTCAGCTGCGCGCCAGGGCGAGGATGCGCTCGGCGATCCTGTCCAGCGCGATGACCTCGTCGGCCGCACCCAATCGTACCGCGCTGCCGGGCATGCCCCAGACCACGGAACTGGCCTCGTCCTGGGCCAGGGTAGGCGCGCCGGCCTGTTTCATCTCCAACAGGCCGCGCGCACCGTCTTCGCCCATGCCGGTGAGAATGGCGCCGATGGCGTTGGCGCCAGCGCTGCTGGCCACCGAACGGAACAGCACGTCGACTGCGGGCTTGTGCAGGTTCACCGGCACGCTGTCATCAACCCGGCAGCGCCAACGCGCACCATCGCGTATCACCCGCAGGTGGCGCCCGCCCGCAGGCAGATAGGCATGGCCGGGCAGGATGGCTTCGCCATCGCTGGCTTCGCGCACCGACATCGCCGAATGCCGGTCCAGACGTTCGGCGAAGGCGGTGCTGAAGCTGGCCGGCAGATGCTGGGTCATGACGATGGCCGGTGCATCGGCGGGCATGGCCTCCAGCACCACCCGCAGTGCTTCGGTGCCCCCGGCCGAGGCGCCGATGGCAATCAAGCGGTCGGTGGTACGGAAGCCGATATGCGCCGGGCTGGCTGCCTGCGGCGGCGGGCGGCGCGGCGCCGTGCCGATGGCCCGTACTCGCGAGCGGGCGGCCATCTTCACCTTGTCGCGGATCTCCTCGGCATAGGCATCCAGACCGCGTGCCACGTCGAACTTCGGCTTGGACACAAAATCAACCGCGCCCAACGCCAGCGCCTGCAAGGTGGTATCGGCACCGCGCTCGGTCAGCGAGGACACCATGACCACCGGCAGCGGATGCAGGCGCATCAGGTTTTCCAGGAACGCCAGCCCATCCATGCGCGGCATTTCCACGTCCAGGGTCAGCACATCGGGATTGAGGCGCTTTATCTTCTCCCGTGCCAACAACGGGTCGGCGGCGGTGCCGACAACCTCGATGGCGGGATCGGCCGACAGGATTTCGGTCAACACCTGTCGAACCACCGCCGAGTCGTCGACGATCAATACCCGGCAGGGCGTTTGCAGCATCATTCGAACAGCTCCACGCCACCGCTGACCGGGGTGCGCGACAGACGCGCGCGGATGGCCGACTCGGTCGCGGCGACTTCGGCATCGTGGGCATGCGGCAGGCGCTGTACCACCACCCGCCCGGTGATCGGGAAGAACCAGATCTTGCGCGGGTGGATGCCGCACAGGTCTTCGGCAACGATGGGAATGTGCTCGGCATGCAGGTACTGGCGCACGAACTCGGCGTTACGGGTGCCAACCGGATTACTGGTGAAGCCCTTGAGCACGTTGGCGCCGCCAAATACCTTGGCTTCCAGGCGCTTGCGGTGGGCGCCGCGCTTGAGCAGGTCGTTGATCAGCAGTTCCATCGCATAGCTCCCATAACGCGCAGGCGCGCCGTCGCCGATATTGCCCTCGGGCAGCAGAAAATGATTCATGCCACCGATGCCCAGAATCGGGTCGCGGATACAGGCAGCCACGCAGGAACCGAGAATGGTGGTCAACGCGGTGTCGTCGTCCACCACCAGGTACTGGGTGGGCAACAGCTTGGCGGCGATTGTCTGGAAACGCGTGTCGCGGTAGCGCATCACCTCATCGGGGTGCTGGTGCGGGCTTTTCATGCGCCATTCCTGCGGCTGCGACGGTACAAGGTGCGGCCGCACGGCTGGATCAGGTCAGCGGCGTGCAGGTAGTTCTCCGAATGCCCGGTGTAAAGCAGGCTGTCTTCGTCCATGTGCTGCACCAGCCGCGAAAGAATGCCGCGCTGGGTGGGTTTGTCGAAATAGATCATCACGTTGCGGCAGAACAGCGCATCGAACGGACCGCCAACGTCGTAACGGTTGGACAACAGATTCAGCGGGCGGAACTCGATCAGCGAACGCAGCGCCGGCACCACGCGGCATTTGCCCTCATTGGGGCCGCTGCCACGCTGGAAGTAGCGCCGCTTCATGGCGGGGTCCAGGCCGGCGATGCGGTCCATCGCATAGACGCCCTGGCTGGCGGTGGCCAGCACCTGGGTGTCGACATCGGTGGCGATGATGCGCACCGGTGGGGTCATGCTGGCGAACGCCTCGCAGGCGGTGATGGCCATGGAGTAGGGCTCTTCACCGGTGGAGGCCGCGCACGACCACAGCTTCAGCGGCGCGCGTGGTGCACGCATCTGCAGTTCTTCGCGCAGCTTGTCGAAGTGGTGTGGCTCGCGGAAGAACGAGGTGAGGTTGGTGGTCAGCGCATTGGTGAATGCCTGCCATTCCTCGCCGTCCTGGCTTTCCAGCTGGTCCAGGTAGTCCTTGAACGAGCGCAGCCCCAGCACCCGCAGGCGCCGCGACAGGCGGCCGTACACCATGTCGCGCTTGGCCGGTGCCAGCGCAATGCCGGCACGGTTGTGGATCAGTTCGCAGACGCGACGGAAATCACGGTCGCTGAATTCGAAGTCGCGCTCGGCGCTGCCGGGGATGGACATGATCGGCGTGTCTCTTCAGCTGGCCAGGGCCAGCGGGGCGGAATCGGCGTGCGACGCACGGCCTGTGGTTTGCTGCAGATGGAACACGGCCACGGCCTGGTTCAGCAGCTGCGCCTGGTCTTCCATGGCACGCGCGGCGGCCATGGCTTCTTCCACCAGAGCGGCGTTCTGCTGCGTGGTCTCGTCCATCTGGATGACCGTCTGATTGACCTGCTCGATGCCGGCGGTCTGTTCCTGCGAGGCCGCAGAGATCTCACCGATGATGCTGGTCACCTGCTGCACCGAGGAGACGATTTCATCCATGGTGGTGCCGGCCTGCTGCACCAGCTGCGAGCCTTCGGTGACCTTGCCGACCGAGTCGTCGATCAGGCCCTTGATCTCCTTGGCTGCACCGGCTGAACGCTGCGCCAAGGTCCGCACCTCGGCGGCGACGACCGCGAAGCCACGGCCCTGCTCGCCTGCACGTGCAGCCTCGACGGCGGCGTTGAGGGCCAGGATGTTGGTCTGGAACGAGATGCCGTCAATCACGCTGATGATGTCGGCAATGCGCCGCGAGGCCAGCTCGATCTGGCCCATGGTGGTGATGACGTCATCCACCACCTGCCCGCCGCGGGTGGCGACGGTGGCCGCGCCAATCGCCAGCTGGTTTGCCTGGCGCGCGGACTCGGCGTTCTGGCGGACGGTGGAGGTGAGTTCCTCCATCGAGGCTGCGGTTTCCTCGAGATTGGCGGCCTGCATCTCGGTGCGGTGGGACAGGTCGCTGTTGCCGGTGGTGATTTCACCGGCCGATACATTGATGTTGTGGGCCGACTGCTGGATGCGCGCGACGATGGCGCCAAGCTGGGCCATGGTACGGCTGGCGTCGTCGCGCATCAGTGCAAACACGCCTTCGAACTTTCCCTGCATGCTGACGGTCAGGTCACCGTCGGCCAATGCGCGCAGCAAGCCGGAAATCTGCCCCAGGTTCTGGTCACTGTTCTGCATCATCGCGTTGAGGCTGCGGACCATGGCCTGGAAGTCGTACTCGAAGCGGGCTTCGTCGCCGCGCTGGCTGAAATCGCCAGCTGCAGCCGCATTGGCCAGCTGTTTGATCTGCGCGTTGATGGCGCCCAGATTGCGCTTGATCGTCGCCATGGTCTCGGTGATGACACGCTTCTCACCGGGCAGATCGGCCATATCCTGGCTCAAATCGCCCACCGCATAACGCTGGGCGAGGGCGATGACGTCCATCTTCACCCCGATATGGGTCGCAACCAGGGTATTGGTCTCACTGACCATTACCCCGTATTCGCCGGGGAAAGGGGTAGGGTCGATGCGGTAGCTGATGAAGCCGGCATCGTGCTGCCGGGCCATTTCGTTCTGCGCTTCAATCACCGCATGCAGCTGGGTCTGCATGTCGCGCATGCTGGTCAGCAGCTGGCCGGTTTCGTCCTTGCTCGGCGGCGGGATGACGTTGTCCAGGCGGCCGCTGGCAATCGCCTTGGCAATGCCGGTGGCGCTACGAAGCGGTACCACGATGCGGCTGCCGATGAACCAGTTCAAGGCGATGACCAGCAGGATCAGCAAGCCGCCGGCCAAGGTCATGATGCCGGTGAACTGCAATGCATGGGTGAGGCTGGAGTTCATGTAGACGCCGCTGGACAACACCATGTTCCAAGGCGCAAAGGCGGTGGCATAGGAGATCTGCTCGACGCTGCCCTTGGTGCCCGCCGGATCCACCAGGTACTGCACGAAACCACCGCCATTGCGTGCAGCCTTGACCTGCTCCTCGTACATGCGCAGGCCGTTGCTGTCGGTAAACTGCGACAGCTGCTTGCCGACCATCTCCTTGTTGAAGGGATGCAGCAGCATGGTGTTGTCGTCGCCATACACTTCAAACGAAGAGCCACCGCTGTCCGAGTACATGGTGGCCAACACTGCCAATGCCTGCTGGCGCGCATCGGCATCGCTCAGTTCCCCCGCCTTTGCTCGGTCGTGGAAGTTGGCCAGCACGGTCTTCCCAAGCTCCACGCGATTGCTCAGCGACAGCTTGCGTGTCTCGATCAGATCCAGGTATTGCATGCGGGCGCTGAGCACGGCCAAGGCAATGACGCCAAGTGCGATCAGCACCGTCAGCAGGTTCAGCTTGCGCCGCACCGATATGTTGGAGAGGTAGTTGGACCAGAGCTGCTGGATATTCATGGGAATAGGGCGCAGGGCGCAATTGGCGGGGGATACTTTGGTATCGGCCGTAGGATTGGCGAATGAAGTAGGTAAAAACCCCAGCCTTAGCTGGGGTTTTTGGTAGATCAGAACTCCTGCCAGTCGGAGTCTGCTAATTCAGCTACAGCGTTGGAGGTGTTGGCCCGACACCGCGGAGCGGGTGTCGGTGTCCGCGCCGGTGCGGTGCGTTGCAACGGCTGGCGCTTGGCAGCGGGCGTGCTGAGCTCCGCATCGGCTTGCTCATCCTGTTCCAGCAGGAACACCGAGACCACGTTGGCCAGCTGCGCGGCCTGTTCTTCCATGGAACGCGCCGAGGCTGTGGCTTCTTCCACCAGGGCGGCGTTCTGCTGGGTGGTCTCGTCCATCTGCACGATGGTCTGGTTGACCTGCTCGATGCCGGCACTCTGCTCCTGCGAGGCAGCGGAGATTTCGGCCATGATGTCGGTGACGCGCTGCACCGAGGCGACGATTTCGCCCATCGTGGTACCGGCCTTGCGGACCAGCGCCGAGCCATCGGCAACCTTGCCGACCGAGTCGTCGATCAGGCCCTTGATCTCCTTGGCGGCGCCGGCTGAGCGCTGCGCCAGCGTGCGTACTTCGGAGGCAACCACGGCGAAGCCGCGGCCTTGCTCACCAGCACGTGCGGCTTCCACTGCCGCGTTCAAGGCCAGGATATTGGTCTGGAAAGCGATGCCGTCGATGACCGAGATGATCTCGGCGATCTTGCGCGAGGACTGCTCGATCTGGGTCATGGTGGTGACCACCTGACTAACCACTTCACCGCCTTGTGAGGCAACCGAGGCTGCGCCGATGGCAAGCTGGTTTGCCTGACGGGCAGATTCGGCGTTCTGACGCACGGTGGAGGTGAGCTCCTCCATCGAGGCGGCGGTTTCTTCCAGGTTGGCAGCCTGCTGCTCGGTACGACGCGACAGGTCGTTGTTGCCGGCGGCAATCTCGCTGGCGGCCGAATTGATCGACACCGACGAATGCTTGATGCGCCCGACGATGCCGGTCAGCTGTTCGGCAGTGGCGTTTGCGTCATCGCGCATGGTGGCGAACACGCCTTGGTAGTCGCCGTGCATGCGCACGGTCAGGTCGCCACGCGACAGTGCCGACAGCAGTGCGGAGATCTGTTCCAGGCTGCTGGCATTGGCATCCAGCAGGCCGTTGATCTGGCTGGCAAGCTGCAGGAAGAAGCCGTCCTTGTCGGCGGTGCCGATGCGGCCACTGAGGTCGCCAGCAGCGGCGGCCTCGATGATGCGCGCCACTTCCTTCTCGACCTGCGCCTCGGTGCTGCGGTCACGCCATTCGACAACATGGCCGACCGGCTGGTTGTTGTCGTCGCGGATGACCGAAATGGTCTGCGCGAACTCGGCTTCGCCAAAGCGCATTTCACGCTTGAACACGCCGTGCTTGTCCAGTGCTTCCAACACCTTGCCGTCGACTTCGCCACCGTGCTCAAGCACGGTCACCGGCTGGCCGATCAAGGGCTTGCTGGCGTCGAAGTCGGTCAGCGTGCTGCTGAACTGCTCCTGGTGCTCGCTGAGCTTTTCGAGCAGGGCGCGGTTGGCGTAGACGATTTCCAGATCGTTGTTGGTCAGGAACACGCCGGTGGAGGAGTAATCCAGCGCGGTACGGATGCGCAGGTTCTCATTGGCGATCACCGTCTCGTGTTCGATGCGCTCACGCAGATCGCGCTGCATGCGCTGCATGGCGCGCAGCAGATCGCCTACTTCATCAGCGCGGGAGACATCGATGGAACCATCGAGCTTGCCGCTTGCCACTTCGTTGGCAACGTCAACCGCGCCGCGCATGGCCGCGACCAGCGAGCGGGCGAACAACCAGACCAGTACCAGGCCTGCAGCACCACCAATCAGTACGGCGATGATGCCGACCAGTGCAGAGGTGCGGTAGGTTTCGGCTGCCTGCTTGGCAGCGGCCTGTGCGCGCAGGTTGTCGTTGGCGGCCAGTGCCTGCAGGGCAGCATAGGCGTTGCGGTGCAGGTTGCGGGTTTCGCCGACAAAGGTGTCGATGGCGTCATCCGGCAGGTCCAGCGCCAGCATCTCGCTCACCGCATCATAGGACGCAGCGGTCTTGCCCCAATCGGCGACAAAGGTGTCGAACAGCTTCTTCTGTTCGGGACTGTCGATCAGCTTGGGATAGGCGGCGATGGTGGTGTCGATCTGCATGCGCAGTTCGGTGGCACGTGCCTTGGCATCGGCTTTGACGTCGTCGCTGGCGCGTACCAGGCTCTGGTAGGACGCATTGCGGTACTCGCTGACCATGCCGCTCAACTCACCGTTGGTGCGGAGGCTGGGCATGCGCTTTTCAGCAAGGTCGGTGGTGACGTTGTTCAGCGAGTGCAGGCCGCGGAAGGCGACGATGCCCTGCAACAACATGACGAACAGCACGACGCCAAAGGTAAGCATCAGCTTCGGCTTGAGTTTCAGCGAGTTGATCCACTGCATCTTGCGCGATCTCCGGGAACAGTCCCTGCCAGGTCACTGGCGTGGGATGGCACGCCGGCGTTGCCGGCGTGACAAAAGGCGGATTACTTGATGTTGGCCAGCTTCAGGTTGGCCGGCGAGGCGACTTCGATCTCGGCGCGCGAGGCATCACGCTGGATCTTGCCGATCACGCAGACGGTCTTGCCTTCCAGCGTTTCCAGCGGGAAGCCAAACTTGCTGCGGTTGCTGCCGGCGATGCGGGCCGAGAAGGTGTGGCGCGGGAACATGCCGCCCATGTGCAGGAAGGTCGGCTGACCCTCGGAGCCTTCGGCGTAGCGGGCCTTTTCGACCTTGCCGCAGACCATGCCGTCCTTGCCAGCGAAACGCGCGGCGTTTTCCGGCGGGATCATCTCCGCATCGGCGGCAGCGTCAAAGGCGACGGTGGCCAATACGGTGGCAGCAAACAGCGGAAGCAGGTGCTTGTACATCGGAGACTCCGGGATGAGGAAGTGGGGCCGGTCGGGGAGGACGGGCATGCAAGGGCTATCGGCCACGATTTGCCGCGCTTGAATTGCATGCGTGAAAATGTGATCGGCTTCGCAGATGCGCTTGTCAGGCGGCTTCTTCAGTGGCGCTGGGCTGGCCGAGGTCGGCGGTGTCGAGCAGGGTTTCAATATCCAGCAGGATCAGCATGCGATCGTCCTGGGTACCGATGCCGGAGATGAAGCGGGTATCGACAGCGGCGCCGAACTCCGGGGTCGGGCGGATCTGATCGGCGTTGAGCGGGATCACATCGGAAACGCTGTCCACCACGATGCCGACTACGCGGTCTTCGACATTGAGCACGATCATCACGGTGAAGGCGTCATAGCGGGCTTCGTCCAGGCGCAGCTTCAGGCGCAGGTCGATGACCGGCACGATGGTGCCGCGCAGGTTGATCACGCCCTTGATGTAGTCCGGTGCATCCGGCACCCGGGTAACCGCGTCATAGCCGCGGATTTCCTGCACCTTGAGGATGTCCACGCCGTAGTGCTCGTTGCCGAGGGTGAAGCTGAGGTATTCGCCGCCGGTGGTGTCGGTGGCGGTGGTGCGGGAGTCATTCATGGCGGATCCTGGTCCTGGCGGGCTGCCGATGCGATGCGGCTGATGCACCGGTATCGGCGTTGGCGGCCGGGACTTTAGGTGCCGGGCAGGAATCTGTTGCAGGGGCGGTGTTCTGGCGGGCCCTGCTGCCGTCATTCCCGCGCAGATGGGGCTCGCTCTGGCTTTCAGCGCAAAGAGCTTGTCGTTTTACGCGTGCGCGGAAGGTACCGAGGGGACGTGGGCGTAACAGCGAAGGTGGGAGCAGGAGCGTTTCCCGCCTGCGTCGGGATGACGGCTCAAGGGCAGCAGTCGGCCGCTGCCATGCCAAGGCCAGACAAAAGCCAAGGCTTTCGGCTTAATCGCCGTTGCTGCGTGCTTTTCGCAGGCGGTCAATGCGGAAGATGTAACGCTGGATGATGTTGTCGGCGCCGCGCGGCAGGTCGTCAAAGCGCAGGCCGATACGGGTCATTTCGCTGCCGTTGGGCTGTTTCTGCTGGCGCAGGTTGCATACCACCAGCGGGGTTTTCACCGTGCCGCCTTCCGGAATCTGCAGTACGCAGTCGCTGTAACGGCTCTGCAGTTTGAGCAGGTTCTGCTCGGGCGGCAGCAACAGGGCGATGCCGCCGGCACTGATATCCAGCACCCGCCAGCGGCTGGGTTCGCCGCCGTCCGGATCGGGCAGCAGGCAGTAGGGCGAGTCGCCCACAGGTGTTTCCAGCCGATAGAACTCGCGCCGCTGCAGGTGGTACACCTCCTCCGGCAGCGGCACCTCGAAGGCGACATGGTCGCCGCGCTCGACGCGGCGCTGGCCTTGCAGCTGGAAGCGCACCATCACCTTGTCCACCTGGCCAAAGCAGAGCAGGGTGCTGGCGGTTTCCACGGTGCGGTTGATCGAAGGCACCGGGCTGGCATCCAGTACCAGGCCGTGCATGTCCACTTCCAGCACCGCCGAGGGGAAGGATTGATCGCGCCCGTCCGGGTGCACGTTGACCAGCGAGCGCTGATCGATCATGCCCTGCAGCAGGTGCCTTACCTGGTGCGGATTGCGCACCATGTAGCGGTCGTCGGCATACAGCTTGCCGGCGTGGGGCGAGGGCGTCGGTGCAGGCGATTCGTGGTCGGGCATGGACACTGTATTGGTTGGCCGATGATCAGTGTGGCCATTCGGAAAGCGCCACAAACTGTGATAACGGCCGCCTTTTTAACATCTTTAGCCAGCTTGTTACGACCCGTGGCGAATGCCGGGCAATTTACTTGCCACCCGCCTTGGCAGCGCATGAGCGAGGAGGCTGGGCGCGGTGGCGACGGTTTTTTGACTCTCGCTTTTTATCAAGCTGAGCGCCGGCTTAATTTTGGAGATGACAGCGTGAAATAGTTTAAAAGTGTTATTTACATCACAATTTAACATCTTACGATTCGAGAGGATCTGCAACTTCCGGGCAGTACCCTCAACGCAAGGGGACAGCAGATGAGCAGGGAAGCAGCAGATCAGTTCGATCAGTTGGGCGCGCTCTACGAGGACATGGCGACATGGCCTTTCCGCAAATACATTGAAACACCCAGCGTATTTGCAGCACTCGGGCCACTTGAGGGCCTGGACGTCATGGAATACGGCTGTGGCAGCGGTTACTACTCACGGCTGTTGAAGCGGGCCGGCGCACGCAAGGTGGTGGGATACGACCTTGCCGAAGGAATGCTTGATTACGCGCGCCGCTGCGCACAGCGCGATGGCCTGGACATCAGCTTCCGTTCCACGCTGGATGAAAGCTGCCACGCTGCCTTCGATGTGGTTCTGGCGGTATATGTGCTGCCCTATGCCACCACCCCGGCCGAACTGGAACAGATGGCGGCCGAGATGATGGCACCGTTGCGTCCGGGCGGGCGGCTGGTGGCCTTGCCGATCCATCCGCGCTACGCGCCCGCGACCAGCTATTACGAGGGTTGCGGTTTCACGCTGACGGCGGACGACAGCAGCAATCCGTATCAGGAAGGCGGGCGCCTGCGCCTGGACCTTCGCTACCGCCAGTACGATGCCAGCGTGCACGCCTGGTACTGGTCGCAGCAGGCGATCGAGGCGGCGCTGCACAAGGCCGGCGCTGAGTCGATCCAGTGGTCGAACCCCACGCTTGTTGCCGGCCACGATCTGGCCGGGGTACCACCCGCATTGCAGGCGTATGTCGATGAGCCACACGCGGCCATCATCGAGTGTCGCAAGCGGTAGCCACGTTCGCCGGTAGCTGGCGGCACCGGCGCTGCTTGATCGCCTTCAACAAACCAATCCTCGTTCCTGCCCTGATTGACCCATCGGGGCGCTGGGCGATCCCGAGGGCCGGCCAATGTCCATCGAAGTGCAGATCCTGCAGTCCATCGAAGCGGTGGACGAGGACGAATACCGTGCGTTTCATCAGGCCAGCGGCGCCTCGTTCTTCTACGACTGGCGCTTTCTGTGCGCTGCCGAGCGCTCACCGTTGTTGGCCATCCAGGGCGCGTTCTACCTGTTGGCGCGGGAAGACGGACGCTTGGTAGGTTTTGTCCCGGCTTACCTGCAGTCGGTGCAGACCGTGGATCCTTTCGGTCTGCTGGCGCGTACCGCCGGCATCGAGAGTGACTGCGACCAGAGCGCGCTGTTCAGTCATGCCATGCATTGCTTCGACAGCAATGTACTGGTGCTGGAAGGCGCGGCGGTGCAGGCGCTGCTGGTCACCGCGTTGAAGAACCTGGCGGCAACATTGAATGCGCAATACGTCGGGCTGTTGAACGTTGCCGGTGCGCAGGCGCGGCAGCAGCTGGCGGAACACGGCTTGGTGGTGCGTTATCTGGTCGACCGCTATTTCATGGACATGACCCGGTTTGCCGGGTTCGACGCAGTGGTGAAGGCCCTGCCCAAGGACGGCCGCTACGAAATGACCCGCCAGCTGCGCAAGTTCGCTGCCGGTGCCGGTGTCATCAACATGCTCAGCCCACCCTTCGATGATCGGCTGGAGCAGTTGACCGAGTTGTGCCAGCAGACCACCGCACGCAATGGCACCCCGCAGTACTTCCCGGCGCAGACGCTGGCGCGCTTCGTGCGGACCTGTGATGGGTTGATACGGCTTGTGCTGGTCGAAGATCAAGGGGTGGTGGTGGGGGGCTTGATCTGTTTCGTCGACGGCGCGCTGATGTGCATCTGGTCGGCGGGGATGCGCTACGACCTTACCGATTACAGCCCGTACACCATCAGTTTCGCCTACGCCTACGAGTGGGCGCTGGCAGCGGGCATACACACCATCGAAGCAGGGCGCTTGAACGCACGCATCAAGACGCGGCTTGGCTTGCAGCCCTTGCCGCTGTACTCGGCGACCAGCGCCGTGGCCGCTTGATCCTCCCCTTTCGGACAATCCCAGGGAACTGCCATGCATACGCAGCATGCAAAGATTCTTCCAGATGATTACCGCGCTTTCTCGCAGACGCTGGAAGGAAAAGTGCGCTCTCGACATCATGCCGAGTACGCGGGCTGGTACTACAGCTCGGCCTGGAACCGGCGCCATTTCGAGCGCTTTCCGGAGTACATCGTGCGTGCCGCTTCAATTGACGATGTAATCAAGAGCGTCAACTTCGCGCGCTTGCATGGGCTGCGGGTGGCGGTAAAGGGGTCCGGGCACAGCTATGCGGGCAGCTTTCTGCATCGTGGTGGGCTATTGCTGGACCTGGCCCAGCTCAACGCGATTGATGTCGATGCCGAGCAGGCGATGGTGAGCGCCGGGCCGGGCGTGAACAGCGCCCAGCTGTCGCATGCGCTGGCACCGCATGGATTGGCTTTCCCGACCGGCCATGGCGCGAAGGTGGGGCTGTCCGGGTTTCTGCTCGGTGGTGGGCTGGGCATCAACTGTGATGCCTGGGGTGGCATGAGTACCTTCAATATCCGTGCGTTGGATGTGGTGACGGCGGACGGGCGGTTGCTGCATGTCAACGAGACCGAAAATCCGGAGCTGCTATGGGCCGCGCGTGGTGGTGGGCCTTGCCTGTTCTTTGTGGTGGTGCAGTTCCACCTCAAGACCTGGCCGGCACCCAAGGCGATGCTGTCGCGTAGTTACGCGGTGGATACGGCCGACCTGAAACCGCTGTTGCTTGCCTTGTGCGCACGCAGGGACGACCACCGTGTGCAGGTCATGCTTGCACTGGGCGGGGCGGTTGGCGTGCCTGCCGGCTTGAGCGTCAGCGTGTTCTGCGACGACGCCGGCGAGGCCAGCGGTCTGCAGGAAGCACTGCGCATGGATGTAGCGCCGTGGCTGGGTGATGTTGCTGAGCAGGTGCTCGACAACTTCGATCCCATCTACCGGCAGACCGAACAAGCCATGGTGAGCAAGCGCTACCGGGCCGACAACATCCTGACCGATGCGGCCGGAAAAGCAGCCGATGTGCTGGTTGCCGGCATGCGCGAGCGGCCTTCTCCGGCTACGTTCTCATTGCTGATCCTGCGGCCCAACCATGAACACGACGACGCGGCGTATTCGATCCACGGGCGGGTTTCGGTCTCGACCTATGCGCAGTGGGATGACGAGGACGCAGACGGGCTGAACCGGGATTGGTTGCGCGCTGTGTATGACCAGCTGGCGCCACATGCCAATGGGAGTTACATCAACGAATTCGATCTTGAGGGCCGCTCGGATGAGGTCGCTGTCTGTTACTCGGCCGACGCCTGGCGGCGCCTGCGCAAGTTGCGCCAGCAGCATGATCCGAGTGGCATATTTCCCGGCGTGTCGTTGTTGGCGGCAGATGTCAGCGAGCGCGTTGCCTGAGCGTACTGCCGGCAGCGGGCGGGCCGGAGAGTGAGCGCCCGCTGCCGGCAGTTACCGCTTAGAACTCCTGCCAATCATCGGCGCTGGCGACCGGCGCGCGATTGGTCGGGGTCGGGATGGCGCGCAATGCCGGGCGTCCGCGCGGCGGTGCTGCGCTGGCACTGGCCGCCACCTTGGCCAGTGAAGCGCTTACCGTGCCTGCCAGGCGGAACTGCGCCACCGCAGCGGACAGCTGATGCGCCTGGTCTTCCATCGAGCGCGCCGCAGCTGTGGCTTCTTCCACCAGCGCAGCGTTCTGCTGGGTGGTCTCATCCATCTGCATCACGGTCTGATTGACCTGTTCGATGCCGCTGGACTGCTCCTGCGAGGCCGAAGAGATATCGGCCATGATGGTGGTCACACGCTGCACCGAGGCAACAATCTCGTCCATGGTGCTGCCGGCGCGGCGTACCAGCTGCGAGCCTTCGGTGACTTTCTCCACCGAGGTGTCGATCAGGCCCTTTATTTCCTTGGCGGCCGCTGCAGAGCGCTGCGCCAGGGTGCGCACTTCCGATGCCACCACCGCGAAGCCGCGGCCCTGATCACCTGCGCGGGCGGCTTCCACTGCAGCGTTGAGTGCCAGGATATTGGTCTGGAAGGCAATGCCGTCAATCACGCTGATGATGTCGGCGATGCGCTGTGAAGATTGCTCGATCGAGGTCATGGTGGAGACCACTTGCCCGACCACCGCGCCGCCCTGTGCGGCCACCTCGGCAGCACCGCGTGCCAGTTGGTCGGCCTGGCGCGCGTGCTCGGCGTTCTGGCGCACGGTGGAGGTGAGCTCTTCCATCGAGGCTGCGGTTTCCTCCAGATTGGCGGCCTGCTGCTCGGTACGGCGCGACAGGTCGTCGTTGCCGGTGGCGATTTCGCTGGCCGACAGGCTGATGCTGCCACTGGCCGCCTGGATGCGCGAGACGATGCTGCCCAGCTGGTCGATGGTGGCATTGCCGTCATCACGCATGCGCGCGAACACACCGTGGAAGTCACCCTCCATGCGCTGGGTAAGGTCGCCTTGGGCGACGGCCTGCAGCAGCCGCGACAGATGACCGAGGTTGTCTTCAGTGGATTCCATCAAGGAATTGACACCGCCGACCATGGCGCGGAAATCGTGTTCGAACTGGTCAGCATTGCCGCGCAGGCTGAAGTCGCCGGCAGCGGCTGCATGCGCCAATCGCTTGATCTCGTTGTTGATCGCGGCAAGGCTGGCCTTGGTGCTGTCCATCGCTTCGGTGATGGCGGCCTTCTCGCCGGGCAGGCGGTCCATGTCCACCGACAGGTCGCCGCGCGCGTAGTGGCGCATGACTTCCACGACCCGCATTTTGACGCCGATGTGCTGCGCAACCAGGGTGTTGACCTCGGCCACCATGCGGCTGTATTCGCCCGGGAATTTCGATTCATCGATGCGGAAGCTGATCATGCCAAGGTCATGCTCGCGGGCCATCTCGCGCTGCGCGCCGATCACCGCCTTGAGCTGGTTCTGCATGCGCTGCATGGACGCCAGCAAGGCGCCGACTTCGTCCTTGCGGGTGCAGTCGATGCTGCCATCCAGGCGGCCATTGGCAACGTCATCGGCGGCCCGCAATGCTTCATTCACCGGGCGCACTATCGCGCGTACGATCACCACGCCCAGGACGACCGAGAGCAGGCCGAGCAGGACCATGCAGAAGATGATGGCGGTGCTGCTGCGCGTCTGCGCGGCATCGGCATCGGCGACTTCCTTGTCCAGTACCGAGGCGACATGGCCGCTGAGCTTCTCGACGGCGTCGAACAGATCACGCCGGCTGATGCGTGACTGGTCGTTGGAGATATTCTGCGCCAGCTCGAACTCACCGGCGCTGATGGCTTTTTCCATCTGCGCGTGGGCGTTGAAGTAGGCCTCCAAGGTCTTGCCCATGTCGGCATACAGGGCTTGCTGGGTGGCATCGGCGGGAAGGGCTTCGTACTGTTTGCGGTGCTCGGCCAACTTCTGCTGCTGGTCGACGATGCGCTGGTTGTACTCGGCCACAAAGGCCGGCTCGTGCAGGTGCGAGAGCTGGGACAGCTCGGCGATGCGGATCTCTGCCAGGTCGGCACGCATCCGCTCCAGGTACTGCACTGCAGGCATGTAGCGCGCGGTGACCTGCGCCAGCTGGTCAGTGGCCTGGTTCAGGCGCAGCACCGCGAAGCCACCCATGGCCAGGGTGGTAAGCGTAGTAAGGGTGAAAGCAAGTGCAAGTTTTTTTGCGATGCTGAGATTGCGGAAGAACTCCATCTCTAACTCTCCAGATCGACTGCGGAATAAGGCGCTGCGGACGGGCGTTTGGATGGCCTGGACCTCTCAGCGTGATGTCGACACCGCACATCCCTGCGGGTGCTGTCATAGCCGATAACGGCGCCTTCCCGCGTCGCTGTAGGGAGCTGTACTCCGGAAATTCTGAAGAATTCAGCACAGTCAGGACCAGTGGGGCATTTGGCGAATCCGCCTGTCAGTTAACTGTGCGACGGCGCACAATTTCAGATGATTTCACCCACTCTCTTACGTTTCCTGGCGAGTGCAGGGGCAACGGCTGCAGGTCTGGCCAACGCCGTTGTGTTTGCCTGCGGCATGAAAAAGCCCCCGACAGATGCAGTCGGGGGCTTGGGGGAACCTGCGGCAGCTCAGCGCTGGAAGTCAGGGGTCAGAATTCACGCCAGTCTGCATAATCCAGCTGTCGTGCAGACTTTCCGCCCTGTGCGCTGGCCGCGAGCGGACGCAGCCGTTGCTGCGGACGCTGCCCCACAGCGGTTGCCCGTGCCCGTGCCCGGGGGCGGATGTGGTGGCGCTGCTTTCGGTGGTGCGGAACACGGCCACCGCCTCGGTCAACTGGTTGGCCTGGTCTTCCATCGAGCGTGCGGCGGCGGTGGCTTCTTCCACCAGCGCGGCGTTCTGCTGGGTGGTTTCGTCCATCTGCATGACGGTCTGGTTGACCTGGTCGATGCCGGCGCTCTGTTCCTGCGAGGCGGCGGAAATCTCGGCCATGATGTCGGTCACGCGCTGCACCGAGGTGACGATTTCTTCCATCGTGGTGCCGGCCTGGCGGACCAGTACCGAGCCTTCGCCGACCTTGCCGACCGAGTCATCGATCAGGCCCTTGATTTCCTTGGCGGCAGCGGCGGAGCGCTGGGCCAGCGTGCGTACTTCCGAGGCAACCACCGCAAAGCCACGGCCTTGCTCGCCGGCACGGGCGGCTTCCACGGCGGCGTTGAGCGCGAGGATATTGGTCTGGAAGGCGATGCCATCGATGACGCTGATGATGTCGGCGATCTTCTTCGACGAGGCTTCGATCGCGCTCATCGTGGTGACCACTTGGCCGACCACATTGCCGCCCTGGCTGGCCACGCCATGCGCGCCGATGGCGAGCTGGTTGGCCTGGCGGGCGTGCTCGGCGTTCTGGCGCACGGTGGAGGTCAGTTCCTCCATCGAGGCGGCGGTTTCCTCCAGATTTGCGGCCTGCTGCTCGGTACGGCGCGACAGGTCGCTGTTGCCGGTGGCGATTTCGCTGGCGGCCAGATTGATGCTGGTGGCGGCGTGCTGGATGCGGCCGATGATGTCGGTCAGCTGGCCAACCGTGGCGTTGGCATCGTCGCGCATGTTGGCGAACACACCGTGGAAGTCACCCTGCATCTTTGCGGTCAGGTCGCCACGGGCAATGGCCTGCAACAGCTTGGACAGCTCGGACAGATTGCCGTCGGTGGTTTCCATCAGCTGGTTGAGGCTGCTGACCATGTCGCGGAAGTCGTGCTGGTAGGCATCGGCATCACCGCGCACCGAGAAGTCACCCATTGCAGCGGCGCTGGCCAGGTGCTTGATCTCGTTGTTGATCGCCGACAGGCTGGCCTTGACCGCGTCCACGGTTTCGGTGATGACGGCCTTTTCGCCCGGCAGACGCTCGATGTCCACCGACAGGTCGCCGCTGGCATAGCGCTTGATCACTTCCAGAGCGGACTGCAGCAGCTGGATATGCGAAGCGACCAGTGCATTGCTTTCCTTGACCATCACCCCGTAGTCACCCGGGAAGGCGGCCTCGTCCATGCGGTAGCTGATGCTGCCGGCATCGTGCCGATGGGCCATTTCGCGTTGCGCGCCGATGACGGCCTGCAGGCGGGTCTGCATGCGCTGCATCGAGGTGAGCAGGGTACCAAGCTCGTCATCGCGTTGTGCGCCGATGGTGTTGTCCAGCTTGCCGGCGGCGATGTTGTCGGAAATCTTTACCGCCTCATTCAGCGGCGTGAATACAAATCGGCGCAGCAGCAGATACAGCGCGCCACACAGAAGCAGGGCGGCAAGCACGCCGACGATGATGATGGTCCACAGCAACGCGCGTGCCTGCTGCATCAGCAGGGCGCGTGGAACGACCACGCCGAAGGCGAAATTCTGCGCGGCGTTGCCAATCTTCAGCGGGACATAGGTCTCGATCATTTCCTGGTCGAGCGTGCTGTCATGATGCTGCTCGAAGGTGATCTGGCCTTTGGCGGTGGCGGCCAGCATCGCGCGCGTATCGGCGTCATCGACCTTGCTGCCAACCTTGGCGGGGTCACGGTCGGCGATGATGGTGCCGGCCGGTGACAGCAGGCGCACATAACCCTGCTCCATAGGGTGCATCTTGGACAGGCGGTCCTGCAGCGACTGCAGCGCGAAGTCCACGGTCACAACGCCCAGGAATTGATCGTCCTGCACGATGGGCGTGGCCAGCGTGGTCATCAGGATGACCTTGCCGCCAATTTCGTAGCTGTAAGGTTCCTGCACGGAGGGCTTGTTGGAGGCGCGCGGTTGCAGATACCAATCGCCGTTGCCGGGGACATCATAGTCACGCAGGGGTTCGCGCACCGGCGCGCCATCCTGCCAGGCCCAATAGCTCATGAAGCGGCCGCTGGCATCATGCCCTTCGCTGTCCACATGGCTGGCGTCATCGCCATCGAATGCCTGCGGCTCCCACATGGTGCCGACACCGACCCACTGCGGGTTGTCCAAGGCTTGTGCCTGCAGCATGGCCGCCGCACTCTGGCGGCTGAATCCACCCTGCTGGCGCAGGGTGAGGAAGCTGCGCGCGACGGTGTCGTTGGCCTCAAAACCATGGCCGAGTTCTGTGGAGATCCGTTGCGCTTCAAGCTGCGCGATGTTCTCCAGGCTCACCCGCGAAGCGCCCAGCAGTGCGTCACTGCTGCGCAGGTAGATGATCAGGGCGGTGAAGCCGAAAGCGAAGGTGGCGACCAATGCTGTTCCCAGCATCAAGCGCATTGCGATACTGCGGGTCAGGAAACCGTTGGGCAGAGACATGGGGTACTAGTAGCCTGAAAAGTGGGGGTTTCGTTTGTTTTTTGCAGCTGAATCTATCGCTGGAGTCATCCTTTTCAACGCAAGGCGCTCCCCTGTGGAGGGGAGCGCCTTCGCTGATCAGAATTCCTGCCAATCACTGTCGTTGTCGATACGCACGGCGGCATTGCCGCGTTGTGCCGGTGCCGCCGAGCGCAGTCGGCGAACGGGTGCCGGTGCCGCGGCCAGCGCGGGCTTGCTCTGCAGCGGCGGTGCTGCCACGACCTGCACGCTGTCGGTACGGAACACGGCGACCGCCTCGGCCAGCTGATTGGCCTGGTCTTCCATCGAGCGTGCGGCGGCGGTGGCTTCTTCCACCAGCGCGGCGTTCTGCTGGGTGGTTTCGTCCATCTGCATGACGGTCTGGTTGACCTGGTCGATGCCGGCGCTCTGTTCCTGCGAGGCGGCGGAAATCTCGGCCATGATGTCGGTCACGCGCTGCACCGAGGTGACGATTTCTTCCATCGTGGTGCCGGCCTGGCGGACCAGTACCGAGCCTTCGCCGACCTTGCCGACCGAGTCATCGATCAGGCCCTTGATTTCCTTGGCGGCAGCGGCGGAGCGCTGGGCCAGCGTGCGTACTTCCGAGGCAACCACCGCAAAGCCACGGCCTTGCTCGCCGGCACGGGCGGCTTCCACGGCGGCGTTGAGCGCGAGGATATTGGTCTGGAAGGCGATGCCATCGATGACGCTGATGATGTCGGCGATCTTCTTCGACGAGGCTTCGATCGCGCTCATCGTGGTGACCACTTGGCCGACCACATTGCCGCCCTGGCTGGCCACGCCATGCGCGCCGATGGCGAGCTGGTTGGCCTGGCGGGCGTGCTCGGCGTTCTGGCGCACGGTGGAGGTCAGTTCCTCCATCGAGGCGGCGGTTTCCTCCAGATTTGCGGCCTGCTGCTCGGTACGGCGCGACAGGTCGCTGTTGCCGGTGGCGATTTCGCTGGCGGCCAGATTGATGCTGGTGGCGGCGTGCTGGATGCGGCCGATGATGTCGGTCAGCTGGCCAACCGTGGCGTTGGCATCGTCGCGCATGTTGGCGAACACACCGTGGAAGTCACCCTGCATCTTTGCGGTCAGGTCGCCACGGGCAATGGCCTGCAACAGCTTGGACAGCTCGGACAGATTGCCGTCGGTGGTTTCCATCAGCTGGTTGAGGCTGCTGACCATGTCGCGGAAGTCGTGCTGGTAGGCATCGGCATCACCGCGCACCGAGAAGTCGCCCATTGCAGCGGCGCTGGCCAGGTGCTTGATCTCGTTGTTGATCGCCGACAGGCTGGCCTTGACCGCGTCCACGGTCTCGGTGATGACGGCCTTCTCGCCGGGCAGCTGCTCGATGTCCACCGACAGGTCGCCGCTGGCATAGCGCTTGATCACTTCCAGAGCGGACTGCAGCAGCTGGATATGCGAAGCGACCAGTGCGTTGCTTTCCTTGACCATTACCCCGTAATCGCCGGGGAAGGCGGCCTCGTCCATGCGGTAGCTGATCATGCCAGCGTCATGCTGCTGGGCCATCTTGCGCTGGGCGCCAATCACCGACTGCAGCTGTGCCTGCATGCGCTGCATGGACTGCAGCAGCATGCCCACTTCATCACGGCGCGAGGTGTCGATGCGACGGTCGAGCTTGCCGGCGGCGACATCGTCGGCCACGCGCACGGCTTCGGCCAGGGGAACGGTGATGGCACGGATGATTGCCAAGCCGAGCGCTGCGGCCAGCAGCAGCGACACGCCCAAGCCGGCCAGGATGGCCAGCAGCGAACGCTTGTGGGCGCTGCGTGATTCGGCCGTCTGCTTGGTCAGCTGGGTCTGGTTGTACTGCGAGAGCTGCTTGAGCTGGTCGAACAGGCCGCGGCGCAGCATGCGCGATTCGTCGCTGGAAATGCTGCTGGCGGTAACGAAGTCGTCCGCAGCGATGGCCGCGGCTATGCGGTCGTGCGCGCCGAAATAGCCGGCACGCAATTCCTTCATTTTTTCGTACAGGGCCAGCTCTTCCGGGCTGTAATCCGAATCGATTTCGTCATAGGCCTTCTCCGCAGCTTCAATCAGCTTGCGGGTATCGGCCAGGCGCTTGTCGTAGTCGGCCAGTTGGGCCGGGTTGCCCTGGTAGGACAGCTGGGCCTGCTCGAAGGTACGGTATTCACCGAGCTGGGCGCGCATTTCGCCGAGCTGCTGCACCGCCGGCATCCAGTTGTTGTTGACCTGCTGTATCTGGGTGTCGGCCACGTTCATGCGCCACAGCGCGAACAGCGCAAGCAGCAGGGTAAGCAGGCTGGTGCTGCAGAAAGCAAGCACCAGCTTTCGGGTGATCGACAGATTCTGGAACCACTTCATTGCAGACATCTCCGTAGGCAAGCATTGGGGGCGACCCTCAGGTCCGGCGCCCCTGGGGAGTGTCATGAGTGGTGCGGGCCGCGACGGAGGCCCAGGTCGATGGACAAACCTGATTGCATTGCGATGCGGTATCGGCAGATTTCCGAGCTTCTTGAAGAAACTCTGCGGATGTGATTCAGCCAGCCGAAGGACCGCTCGCGAATGACCGCTGGAGCGTGGGGCATACGCGGACATACAACAGAACGCCGCCCGCCCAGATGAGGGGCGAGCGGCGTCAGGGGCAGGCGTTTACGGTGTGATCAGGCCGCTTGCTGGGTGCGCAGTGAGCGCACCAGGCCACCAATATCAACGATCAGCGCAACCCGGCCATCGCCGAGGATGGTGGCGCCGGAAACGCCACTGATGCGCCGGTAGTTGTTTTCGATGTTCTTGACGACCACCTGTTGCTGGCCGATCAGCTCGTCCACTTCCAGTGCGATCTTCTGGCCGTCGCCCTCGACCACGACCACCAGCGGGTCGGCCTGCGGATTGTGCGGATAGCCGTAGTACTGGCCCAGCGACAGGATCGGCAGGTATTCGCCGCGCACCCGCAATACGCGGCCTTCGCCGGCCATGCTGCGGATATCGTCCGGCTGTGGCTGCAGTGCTTCGAGCACGTAGGCCAGCGGCAGGATCAGGGTTTCGCCGGCAATGGAGACCGTCATGCCATCCAGGATGGCCAGGGTCAGCGGCAGCCGGATCAGCACGCGGGTGCCGGCACCGGTGCGGCTTTCCAGCTGCACCTCGCCACCCAGTGCCTGGATGTTGCGGCGGACCACGTCCATGCCGACGCCACGGCCGGAAAGATCGGTGACCGCGTCGGCGGTGGAGAAGCCGGGTTGGAAAATCAGGTCCCAGACCTGTGCGTCGGTGGGGTTGTCCGGCACGCTCAAGCCGCGTTCCAGCGCTTTGGCCAGGATCTTGTCGCGGTTCAGGCCGCGGCCGTCGTCGCTGACCTCGATGACGATATGCCCGCCTTGATGCGATGCGGCCAACGTAATCGTGCCGGTTTCGTCCTTGCCGGCCTCGCGACGCACGTCCGGCATTTCCAGGCCGTGGTCGATGGAGTTGCGGACCAGATGCACCAGCGGATCGGCGATCTTCTCGATCAGGCCCTTGTCCAGCTCGGTGCCTTCGCCGATGGTGCGCAGGCGCACCTGCTTGCCGAGCCGGCCGGACAGGTCGCGGACCAGGCGCGGGAAGCGACGGAACACCGCATCCACCGGCAGCATGCGCACGCCGATGACGGCTTCCTGCAGGTCGCGGGTATTGCGTTCAAGCAGGTCCAGGCCGGCAAACAGCTGCTCGGCAAAGACCGGATCCAGCCCGCCGGAAACCTGCTTGAGCATGGCCTGGGTGATGACCAGTTCGCCGACTAGGTTGATCAGTGCATCGACCTTGTCGACGCTGACCCGGATCGAGCTTTCCGCTTCATGCTGCTGCGCGCTGGCCGGCGCCTTGGCGGCGGCCTCGGTGCTGGCGGCAGCTGTTACCGGAGCTGCCTCGATGGCAAGGCTGGGCGGTGCGGCCGGACGGATGTCCAGTTCGCAGTCGTCCACCACCCAGGCAAAGGTGTCTTCGATACGGCTGCGCGGCACCTTGCCAACCAGGCCCAGATCCCAGGCCAGGTAGGCTTCCAGCGGATCGAGCTGATCGAAGCTGGGCAGGCGCGCCATACGCGGTTCGACGTGCAGCGAACCCAGGGTTTCCAGCTCGCGGATGATGCGCAGCGGATCGTTGCCACTCATGAACAACGACGGCGCCGGGGCGAAGCCAATCTGCCAGGCGTCCGGGGTTTCTTCCTGCTTGGGGGCGACGACCGCTGCCGGGGCATCGCCCGCCAGCACCGCCTGCAGGCGGTCGGTGACCGCCTTGACCGCAGCCGGATCGGCGGCCTGGCCATGCTCCACTTCACGCAGCAAGGCGCGCAGTACATCCACCGAGCCAAGCATCGCATCGACGGCGTTGCCTTCCAGTGCGCGCTTGCCGGAGCGCAGCTCATCAAGCAGCGTTTCCAGTACGTGGGTCAGTGCGGCGATGGCATCAAAGCCAAAGGTACCGGCGCCACCCTTGATCGAGTGCGCGGCACGGAACACCGAGTTGATGACTTCGGGGTCGTGCTGGCCGTCTTCCAGTGCCAGCAGGCCGGCCTCCATTGCATCCAGCCCTTCGCGGCTTTCTTCGAAGAAGGTGGCGTGGAAACGCTGCAGGTCCATGCTCATTGGCGCGGTATCCGATCGGTAGGGCAGGTGGGCTGATCAGCCCAGGACTTTCTGGACGGTGGCAATCAGCTGTTCGGGGTTGAACGGCTTGACCAGCCAGCCGGTAGCACCGGCGGCCTTGCCTTCGGATTTCTTGTCTGCGGCCGACTCGGTGGTCAGCATCAGCATCGGCGTGAACTTGTAGTCCGGCAGCTGGCGCAGCTCGCGGATCAGCGCGATGCCGTCCATGTTGGGCATGTTGACGTCGGTGACCACGGCGTTGAAACGCTGGCCCTTGGCGCGGCCCAGGGCGACAGCGCCGTCCTCGGCTTCTTCAACCGAAAAGCCGGCTGAGGTGAGGGCGAAAGAGACCATCTGGCGCATTGACGCCGAGTCGTCCACCACCAAGATTCGTGCGCTCATGCAGCGTTCTCCACAGATTTCGTTGTGTCAGGGGTTGCTTCCAGACCCAGGGTCCGGAGGACACCGAGCAGGCGCGCGGCGTCGCGGAAGGTATCGGTAGCGTTGTCAAACACGGTGCCATGGCCGGCCTGCTGGCGCGCCAGCACAAAGGCGCACAGCACCTGCATCGCGGCGGTGTGCACACGGCCTACCTGGCTGGCATCCACACGCAGCTGACCGGCCTGCGGCAGATGGGTTGCCAGTTGTTGCTTCAACTCGCTGGTGGACTCGATGCCGAGATCCTGCGCCAGGGCCACAGTGCTCATCATTGCTCCGAACAAACGTTACTGGGAGAGATAGCGGCGATCCGCCAGCGATCTTTAGGGCTGCGATGCGTTGCAGCAGATAGTGTTAACCGGCGCACGGTTTTGGTGGCATCAGCCCCTCCTTGCGCCGAAGGTGGAGGCTGCTTTGCCCCCTCCCTTTCGCGCAGCGAAGGGGAGGGTTGGGGAGGGGTGAGCTCTGCTCCCTCCCTTGCGCAAAGCGCAGAGGAGGGCCGGGGAGGGGTAGCTTTTGACTGTGTAGAGCCGAGCCATGCTCGGCTGAAGCCTCACCGGTAAAGCCTCTGCCGAGCATGGCTCGGCACTACCTTTGTTTCTTTCCCTTTGCTTCGCAAAAGGGAGGAGGCATGGGGCAACAGCACCCCTCCTCAATCCTCCCCTTCGCTGCGCGAAAGGGAGGAGGCCAGGCGGCAATCAGCGCAGCAGGCGGCCGGCGTCGAGCAGGATCATCGGTTGCTGGCCAACGCGGGCGATGCCGCGGAACAGTTCGTTGGAGATCTGGCAGATGCGCGCGGTATCCGGTGGCTCGATCTGCGAGTCGTTGAGGTTGGCCACGTCTTCCACCGCCGACACCCGCAGGCCCAGGGTCTCGCCGTTTTCTTCCAGCACGACAATCCGGGTCTGCGCGTCTTCCGCTGCGCTGTGTACATCCAGGTGGCGGCACAGGTCCATCACCGGCACCACCTGGCCACGCAGGTTCATGATGCCCAGCATTGCCGGGCCGGTGCCGCGCAATGCCAGCAATGGCACCGGCAGGACCACCTCCTGCACCTTCAACAATTCCAGTGCATAGGTTTGCTGGCCGCAGCGCAGGCGCAGCCAACGCGTGCTGCGCTCGGAGGCGCGGCGCTGTTGGTTGTTGGCCGGGCGCTGTGCCTGTGCCTGCAGCTCCTGCCAGGTGCTGGGGCGTGCGTCTGCCACCGGCGTTTCCAGTGCGCGTACGTTGGGTGTGCTGCGCGGCGGCGCAGGCGGGGGCGCCGGCAGGCCCGCCGCAGTCGCGAACGCGGCCTGCAGACAGGCACTGTCGCTGTGGGCGAGCTTGCGGCTTTCAGCGGGGCCGGTTTCGTAGATCACTTCGTCCGGCAGGTCGTCCCAGGTTGGCGGACGGCCTGCGTTGGCGGCGCTGGTGGCTGCCATGGCATCGTCGAACGCGGCCTGCAGGGCAGCGTTGTCGCCAGCTACGCTGGTTGGCGGAGTTGGCGCGGCCGGTGCTGCGGTGGCTTTGGACTGCGTGGCTGCCAAGGCGGCCTCAAACACGGCTTCCAGCTCGGCACTGTCGCCGGGCGCTTCAAAGGCTGGTTTTGCGGCGGCGGGTGCGGCGAGGACCGGTTCGGCAGCAACCGGGGCCGGTACCGCTTCCATCAGCAGTTCGCCCAGATAGTCGTCCAGTACGTCGTTGCTCATGCGGCGCGCTCCAGCTGCGCGGCCTCGTTGAGCAGCAACCATTCCAGCGCGTGGCGGTAGGCGGCCATGCCGCGACCGGGGTAATCATCGCCAAGCAGCGGTACGGTCAATGCGGCCGGATTGCAGATGCGGGTGTCGATTGGAATCGCATCTTCCCAGACGCGTTCGCCATGGCGGTCCTGCATCAGCTTGAGGGTTTCGTTGCCGGCGCGGGTGCGGCGGTCGAACAGGGTCGGCAGCACCGAGATGGGCAGGGCACGCTTGCGTGAGCGCTCCACCATCTCGCCGGTGCGGACCATGCCGTCCAGACCATGCAGGGCCAGTGGCTCGGCCTGGGTTGGGATGATCAGGCGGTCGGCCGCTGCCAAGGCGTTGATCATCAGCAGGCCCAGCGTGGGCGCGCAGTCGAGCAGGATGTAGTCGTGCTGTTCGCCGTGGCGTGCAAGGGCCTGCTGCAGGGCCAGGCCGAGGCCAGGCTGGTTGGCGCTGCGCCGTTCCAGCGTGGCCAGCGAGGCCTGCGCGCAGAGATAGTCCAGGCCGGGGATGTCACTGTGGCGGGCCAGCGCGGCGATTTCGTGCGGTGGTGCGGCGAACAGCTCCTGCACGCCTTGCGGCACCGGCTCGACAGGCACACCGAAGGCGCGGGTCAAGGAGGAGTGGGGGTCCAGGTCGATCAGCAGCACCTTGTGGCCGCGCGCGGCCAGGCCGCGTCCCAGCGACAGGGTAGTGGTGGTTTTGCCGACGCCGCCTTTTTGGTTGGCAATGGCCCAGATGCGCATCAGTGGACTCCTTCGATGACCGCCGGTACCGCGCTGCGAATGGCGCTTGCGGCGGCAGCGCCGCCACTGTCGTCATCGCCGCTGGTGCTGGCTGTGGTGTTGCCGGCTGCAGGCAGATCGGCTGCTGCTGCCGAATCGGCGAGGATGATCACCATCACCCGCCGGTTGCGGTTGCGCCCTTCGGGCGCATCGTTGCTTTCGCGTGGGCGGAACTGGCCGTAGCCGACCATGGCCAGCCGCTGCGGCTGTACACCGTGGTCGGCAAACAGGTGGACCACGCTGGCCGCGCGCGCCGCCGACAATTCCCAGTTGGACGGGAACTGCGCGGTGGCGATTGGCAGGTTGTCGGTATGGCCTTCCACGCGCACGCCGTTGGGTGCGTCCAGCAATACATCGGCCAGCGTACCCAGGGTTTCGCGGGCACCGACATCGAGCGCGGCCGAACCGGTGACGAAAAGGATATCGCTGTTGATCTCGACCTCGATCCACAGTTCGGTGCGGCGCACCGTGATGACGCCTTGTTTGACCAACGGGGCCAGTGTCCTGCTCAGCTGGTCGGCGATCTGGTTGAGCTGGCGCTCGGCGCGCTGCAGCTGTTCCTGGTTATGCGCCGAAACCGGCATGCGCATGTGCGACGCCATCGAAGGCAGTTGGGTAGGATCGGCCAGTGCGCCGCCGGTCATGCTCGGTGCTCGGATCACCGAGGGTGAATCAAAACCGCCACCCTGCAGCTGCTTGTTGCCTACCTGTACCTGGCTGATGGTGCGCGGGGCGCCGCCGAAAGCGGTGGTCAGCGCATCGGCCATGACCCGGTACTTGCCTTCGTTCAAGGAGGAGATCGCGTACATCACCACGAAGAACGCGAGCAGCAGCGTCATCAGATCGGCATAGGGGATGGCCCATGCTTCATGGTTGGCGTGCTCTTCGTGGCGCTTGCGACGGGCCATGGTTCAGTTCACGAAGCCGGCCAGGCTGTTTTCGATATTGCGCGGGTTTTCGCCCTGGGCAATGGCGATCAGGCCTTCGATGATCATTTCGCGTTCGCGGCAGCTGCTGGCGATCACGCCCTTGAGCTTGGCCGAGACCGGCAGAAACAGCAGGTTGGCCGAGGCGATGCCGTAGATGGTGGCGGTGAAGGCGGCAGCGATACCGTGGCCCAGCTTGCTCGGGTCGGCCAGGTTCTTCATCACTGCGATCAGCCCGAGCACGGCGCCGATGATGCCCAGAGTAGGGGCGTAGATGCCCATGCCCTCGAACACCTTGGTGGCGGCCAGATCCTGCTGTTCCTGGCTGCCCAGTTCGATTTCCATCATGTGCCGGATGGTGTCCGGCTCAACGCCGTCAACCACCAGTTGCAGGCCTTTGCGGATGAACGGATCGTCCTGCATCTCGACCTGCGGCTCCAGGCCGAGCAGGCCCTGGCGGCGCGCGATATTGCTCCAGTCCACGATCTGCTGGACCAGCGCGCGGCGATCGCTGGCCGGCGGGCGGATCACCCAGCGCACGATCTTGAAGGCGTGTTTGAACACCGCCGGCGAGGTGTGCAGCAGGATGGCCGCCAAGGTGCCGACGATGACGATCACAAACGCAGCCGGTGACCACAGCGAGGACAGGCCGGCGCCTTTGAGGATGCTGCCACCCACCAGCGAGGCGAGGGCGAGGAAAAGTCCAATGATGCTGAGTCGGTCCATGGTGCGTATATCGGCCTGGTTGGAGCGGTCTTGAATCGGGGGCTTTGCTTAAGCCCCTCTTCCGCAGGCGGGGGAGGGGTTGGGGTGAGGGCGCTGTTGGAGCAGTCTTGAATAGAGGGGCTTTGCTCAAGCCCCTCTCCCGCGGGCGGGAGAGGGGACAGCGTTTTGCTCTACGGGTTAAAAGCTGCCCTCACCCGCCCCGTCTTCGCGGGGCTCCCTCTCCCGCAGGCGGGAGAGGGGATGCGTGCTCCCGCAGGCGGGAGAGGGGATGCGTGATTGCAAGCTCAACTGGGGGTTTTGCTGCATCGCTTACCCTTGCCCTCCGCGCAGCCCATCCACATCCAGAATCAACGCCATGCGCCCATCACCAATCAAAGTGGCGCCGGCATAACCGTTCAGGCCGCGCAGTGCGCGCGGCAGTGGTTTGATCACCACTTCCTCGCGGCCACGTACCTGGTCCACCACCAGGCCGAAACGGGCTTCGCCCATCTGCAGCACGACGATGGTCAGCAGCGTCGCTGGCGCCGGGGTGACTCCCAGCCACTGGCGCAGGTCCAGCAATGCCAGGGTGTGGGATTTGCGGTCCAGCACGGCGCGGCCGTCAAACCAGCCCAGCGAGGTGGCCGGCGCATGCAGCACTTCCATTACCCGCGCCAGTGGCAGCGCGTAGACGTCGTCGCCGGCCTGCACCAGCAGGGTTGGCAGGATCGCCAACGTCAGCGGCACGCGGATCAGGAAACGGCTGCCACGGCCCAGCTCGGATTGGATCTGGATCTGGCCACTGAGTTCACGGATGCGTGACTGCACCACATCCATGCCAACGCCACGGCCGGAAATGTCGGTGACTTCCTGTTTGGTCGAGAAACCGGGCAGGAACACCAGGTGCAGGCATTCTTCGCTGGTCAGGCGGGCGGCTGCTTCCGGGTCGATCAACCCCTTGTCACGGGCCTTGGCGCGCAGGCGTTCGGGGTCGATGCCGGCGCCGTCGTCCTGCACTTCGATGCTGACGTAGTCGCCTTCCTGTTGAGCAGACAGGCGTACCCGGCCCATCCGTGGCTTGCCCTGGGCCTCACGTAGTTCGGGTGATTCCACGCCATGGTCGATGGCATTGCGCACCAGATGCACCAGTGGATCGGCCAGTGCTTCAACCAGGTTGCGGTCCAGCTCGGTATCGGCGCCGATCAATTCCAGATCGACTTCCTTGTGCAGCGAACGGGCCACGTCGCGGGCGACCTTGGGGAAACGCGAGAACACCTTGCCGACCGGCTGCATGCGGGTACGCATGACCGCCGACTGCAGGCGTGCGGTGGCGATATCCAAAGTGGAAACTGCGCGGTCCAGTTCTTCGTCCTTCAAGCGCACGCGCAGGGTCTTGAGCCGGTTGCGCGCCAGCACCAGTTCGCCGATCAGGTTGACGATGGCGTCCAGGCGCTTGGTGTCCACGCGCACGGTGTGCTCGGGCTCGGCGGCTTTGGCGGCTGCCGGTTTGGCGGCAGCTGCTGCCGGGCGCGGTGCGGGCGCAGCAGCACGCGGCGGGGCGGGCTTGGGCGCCGCTGCTGCCGCAGGAACAGCGTGTACGGCCACTGCACCGGGTGCAGCACCGCCATGCAGCTTGTCGAGCAGGGCCTCGAATTCGTCTTCGTCGATCAGCTCATCGCCGGCCTTTGCCGCAGCGATGGGCTGGGCACCGGGCGTGCCGCTGCCGTGCAGCTCGTTGAGCAGGGCTTCGAACTCGTCTTCGCTGATCAGCTCGCTGCCACCTGCAGACGCGGCGACCGGCTGCGCGACTGCAACGACCGGTGCAGCACCGACATCGAACTGGGCGATCAGCGCCGCAGGTGCATGCTCCGGTTCGGTGCCCGAAGACACCGCGTCGAGCATGGCCTGCAGCCAGTCCAGCGATTGTTGGGCGGCATCGAAATGATGGGCCAGCAGTTCAGCCTTGCCGGCACGCGCCATGCCCAGGGTTTCCTCGGCGGCGTGGCACAGCTCCACCATCGGATGGATCGCCAGAAAACCGGCGCCGCCCTTGAGCGTGTGGAAGCCGCGGAACACGGCGTTGAGCTGCTCGCTATCGTGCGGTGCCTGTTCCAGCGTCACCAGCTGTTCGCCGAGGCGATCCAGGATCTCCTGCGCTTCGAGGATGAAGTCGGCGGCGATGTCGTCGGCAAATGCACTCATGGCTTACAGCCCCAGGTCCGAGAGCAGGTCGTCAGCATCCACCTGCGACACGGCGTGGCGGTCCAGGCCATTGACGGCCGGGCCGGCCAAGCCCTGGTTGCGGGCGTCTTCTTCCGGCGGCGGCAGGCCGAGCGCGCCGAAGCCTTCGTGCACGCGGCGGACGATGCCAACCACCCGGCGGATGATCTGCCCGGTAAGGTCCTGGTAGCTCTGGGTCAGTGCCACTTCGGTAAGGTTGTGGCGGATGCGCTCAAGGATTTCGCCCTGTTCGGCATTGAGCCCGTCGCTGCGCAGACGCTCTGTGAGCGCCCGGCATTCTTCGGCCAGATCAAGTGTGCGATGGGTGGCCTGTTCGGTCATCTGCACCACGTGGTCCAGGCGCGCGCAGGCGTCGTCCAGCTCGCCGGCTTCGCTGGGTACGCTGGGCAGTTCGCCCAATGCCTGGCCCAGCTCGCGCGCGAGCCGGCCCAGGCCGGACATCATCGGTTGTGCACGCAACGCAGCCAGTGCGTCGATTTCCCTGCGCCAGCCGGCTTCGTCGCCGCTTTCCAGTGCTGCCAGTGCGTCCTGCAGGCGCTGCACCAGGGCCGATTTGTCGCTCAATTCCCCGAGCTGGTTCATCAGGCGCTCGCAGCCAGGCGTTCGAAGATCTTGCCGAGCTTTTCTTCCAGCGTCTGCGCGGTGAATGGCTTGATGATGTAGCCGTTCACGCCGCTCTGCGCGGCCTCGATGATCTGCTCACGCTTGGCTTCGGCGGTGACCATCAACACCGGCAGGGTTTTGAGCTTGGCATCGTTGCGGATCGCCTTGAGCAGCTCGATGCCGGTCATCACCGGCATGTTCCAGTCGGTCACGACGAAATCAAACGGCTGGCTCTGCAGCAGCGACAGCGCGGCATGCCCGTCCTCGGCTTCGGCGGTATTGGTGAAGCCCAGATCGCCGAGCAGGTTCTTGACGATGCGACGCATCGTCGAGAAGTCGTCAACGATCAGGATGCGCATGTTCTTGTTCAAAAGACTTTCCTCTTCATGGTTCCTCAAGGCCGGCGTCGGCCGCCTCGAAAATCTTCAGCCGCCCGCGCAGGCGCAGCATGGCTTGGCCGTGGATCTGACAGACGCGGGATTCGCTTACGCCCAATACCGCGCCGATTTCCTTCAGGTTCAATTCCTGCTCGTAGTACAGCGACAGCACCAGCTGCTCACGCTCGGGCAGATGGCCGATGGCCTTGCCCAGCTCGGCGCCGAACTGGCTGCGCTCCAAAACCTGCTGCGGATTGGGGCCGCCGGTGGTCGGGGTATCCAGTTCGCCCTGGTCTTCGATGCGCGATTCCAGGCTCAGCACCTGGCCGCGCGAGGCGTCTTCGACCAGCCGCATGTAATCGGGCAGGGGCAGCTCCATCGCCTCGGCCACTTCGCTGGCGCTGGCCGAACGGCCGGTACTCTGCTCCAGGCGGCGAATGGTGGCGGCGGCGTCACGGGCCCGGCGGTGCACCGAGCGCGGCACCCAGTCGCCACGGCGGATCTCGTCGATCATCGAGCCGCGGATGCGGATGGATGCATAGGTCTCGAACGAGGCGCCCTGTTCGGCGTCGTAGCTGCGCGAAGCTTCGATCAGCCCCATCATGCCGGCCTGGATCAGATCGTCGACCTCGACGCTGGCGGGCAGGCGCGCGGCCAAATGGTGGGCGATGCGGCGGACCAGGTCGGCGTGGCGGGCGATGCAGTCATTGGCCGCGTTGCGCTGGACTTCACGGTATTGGGCGGCTGCATTGTTCATGCCTTCACCTTCTGCTGGATGATGCGTTCCAGGAAGAACTCAACGCCGCCGCGCGGAGCGGTTGGGGCTTGCCAGCGCGCGGTGCGACGGGCGATTTCGTTGATGGCCAGCGATGCCGGCGCGGAAGGGTAGAGCTTGACCACCGGCTGCTGGCGCTGCACCGACAGGCGCAGCCAGTCGTCCTGCGGCACGCAGCCCAGGTAATTCAGCGAGACATCGATCAGGAACTTCTCGCAGACCCGCACCAGCTTTTCGTACAGGGCGCGGCCTTCGTTCGGGTCGCGGACCATGTTGGCCACCACCTGGATGCGGTCCACGCCGCGCTCGCGCGAGAGCACCTTGATCAGTGCGTAGGCGTCGGTGATCGAGGCCGGCTCGTCACAGACCACCACCACGGTGTCCTGGGCGGCCTGGCAGAAGGTCAACACGCTGTCGGTGATGCCGGCGGCAGTGTCGATGATCATCACATCAAGGTCGCGTTCGAGCTCGGAGAACACATTGACCAGGCCAACGTGCTCAGCTGGCTGCAGCTCGGCCATGTGCCGGCGGCCGGAAGCGGCTGGCACTACCAGCACGCCGTTCGGGCCTTCGATGATGACTTCTTCCAGCGTGGCGCGCCCGGCGACCAGGTCGGCCAGGGTGTGCTTGGGCTGCAGGCCCAGCACCACGTCGATATTGGCCAGGCCCAGGTCGGCGTCCAGCAGCAGCGTACGTTTGCCCATGCCTGCCAGTGCCACGGCCAGATTGGCCGAGACATTGGTTTTACCCACACCGCCCTTGCCGCCGGTCACCGCGATGGTGCGTACCGGGCCGGCCGGTTCGTGCCGGGTAGCCGACAGCGGGAAGGTGTTGGTCAGCTTGGCGTACTCACGCGACTGCATTGTTCAACTCCGTGTTGCAGGGCATATCGGCCGCCCGGCGCAAATCTTCAAGGCGAAGTACCAGATTTGCGGCAGAGGCCCGATAAAGGTCTTCCGGAACGTCCTGACCGTCGGTTACCCAGGTGATCGGCAGGCGATGGTCGACTGCCACCGACAGGGCCGAACCGAAGCGGCCGGTCTCGTCCAGCTTGGTCAGCACCACGCCCTGCGGGTTGGCGGCGCTGAAGCGGCGCACCACTTCGTCCATGTCCTGGAAAGCAGTGTTGGCCGGCAGCACCAGCAGGGTGCGGATCTGGCCGGCGGCGCGCAGCCACTGCAGCTGGGCGGTGAGGGCGCGGTCGCGCTGGCCCAGACCGGCGGTGTCGATCAAGACCAGCTTGTAGTCGGCCAGCTTCTGCAGCAGCTGGTTCAGATCGGTGCCGCTGTTGGCCTCGTGCACGGCGATGCCGAGCTGGCGGCCAAAGCCGTACAGCTGCTCGCGGGCGCCGATGCGCTGGGTATCGGTGGTGACCAGGGCCACGTCGCGGGCGGCATGGGCTTCGGCAAAGCGCGAGGCCAGCTTGGCGATGGTGGTGGTCTTGCCGGCACCGGTGGGGCCGACCAGGGCGATGACGCCGCCGGTTTCCATCGGATCGACCGGGGCAATCGGCAGCTTCTTGGAAATCAGCCCCAGCATCAGGCCACGGGCACGGCTGGGATCGATATCGGCTGGAATCTGGGTGGCGACGTCGCGGGCCAGGCCGGCGTCGAAGCCGTACTCGTCCATCAGGTCCAAAGCGTTGGCGCGCACCGCGCTGCCACGCAGGCGTTCGTCGGTGAAGCGGTTCATCTCGCGCTCGATCAGGTGACGCATGCCGGCTACTTCCTGGCGCAGCTGGCTGAGCTGTTCGTCGTCGCGGGTGGCCACGGCCGGGCTGGTCGCCACCGGGCTCAGTGCCGGAGCGGCCGCAACCGGCGCGCTTTCGGTGACGGCAGCGTTGATGGGCTGCGCGACTTCGGCGGTGTTGATGATCGGAGCGCTGGCTGCAACCGGCGCTGCGATGTAGGCGGTAGCGGCCGTCGCTGCGGCAGGCAGGGCCGGCGCCGCGACGGGCGCCAGGCTGGCTGGCTCCGGCATCGGCGGATCGATCACGAAGCGGGCGCGTTCAACCGGTGCGGGTGCGGGCGGCGCAATGGTGACGGCGGCAATGGCGTCGGCAAAGCTGGCCTGCGCGGTGTTGACCGGGGCGGCAGCAAGCGGCGTGATGGCGACTGCGGCCGTGCCGGCGGGACGGAATGCCGGCACTACCGGCAGTTCGTCGGCGCTGGCCGGTTGGGTGGCAAACAGGCTCTGCGTTACGGCGGCCTGGCGCGGTGCGACCGGCTCGATCGCGGCCGACTTGAGCAGGCCGGAGAAGCGGCTGCCCGGTGCCAGTTCAACGCTGCTGTCGATGGAGCGGCCGGTGGCGCCTACCGCCGAGCGCGCCAGTGCGGCGACGGCCGAGGTGGTGGCGGTGACCGGTTCCGGCTCCGGTGCCTTGCGGCGGGTCATCGCGGCCATGATGGCTTCGGCGGCGCTGCGCGGCTTGGGCGGTGCCGGCGGGGCCGGGCGGGTCGCTTCCAATGCCTGCTGTACTGCGGTTTCGTCGTAGTGTGCGGCAGCCACGATCTCGACACCTTCCTCGATCCGTCGATTGGACAGGATCACGGCATCGGGACCGTGTTCTTTGCGCACGAGGTTCATGGCGGTGCGCATGTCAGCGGCGACGAAACGTTTGATCTTCATGCTTTGGTACCGGGAGTGGGGTTGCGGTGAAGGAGTGGCGTTGGCGATGTCATACATGGCGTGACGGGCTCCTTCTTGCGGAATGGGTGCGTGCTGCTGCAGGTGTCTGGTTTCCGTCGCCGGCAGTGCTGCCGGCGTCGGCTTTCGGCTTGCATCAACTGATCGTGCCGACCAGCTTCAGGCGTTTGTCTTCCGGCACTTCGCTGTAGGCCAGGACCGACAGCGAGGGAACGCTGTGGCGGACCAGGCGCGCCAGCGCGGCGCGGACCGGGGCCGGTACCAGCACAACCGCGGGCTCGTTGCGGGCCTCCTGCTTGCCGACACATTCGGCAAGACTCTGGTGGAGGCGTTCGGCGAGACCGGGTTCCAGTGCGGCACCATTGCCTTGTGTTGACTCCTGCAAGACCCGTTCCAATTGCGGGTTGAGGGTGAACACCGGCAGCTCCGGCGAGGAGCCGGCGATTTCCTGCACGATGAAGCGGCCAAGGGCGTTGCGTACCGCAGCGGTGAGCGCGGCCGGGTCCTGGGTGACGGGTGCGGCTTCGACCAGCGCTTCGGCGATCTTGCGCAGCTGGCGGACCGGGATGCGCTCGACCAGCAGGTTCTGCAGTACACGGGCCACGCTGGACAGCGGCAGCGCCTTGGGCGACAGGTCTTCGGCCAGTTTGGGCGCACTCTTGGCCAGGGTGGCCAGCAGTTGCTGCACTTCCTCGTGACCCAGCAGTTCCGGCGCGTGCTCGCGGATCAGGTGCGACAGATGGGTGGCAACCACGGTGGCCGGGTCGACCACGGTGTAGCCCAATGATTCGGCGTGGGCGCGCTGGTGCGGCTGGATCCAGGTGGCGTCCAGGCCGAAGGCCGGATCCTTGCCGGCGATGCCGTCGAGTTTGCCCATGGCACTGCCCGGGTCCAATGCCAGCTCGCGATCCGGGTGGATGTCGGCGGTGCTGACCGGGACGCCATGGATCAACAGGCGGTAATGGGTTGCCGGCAACTCCAGGTTGTCGCGGATATGCACCGGCGGGATCAGGAAGCCCAAGTCCTGGGTCAGCTTGCGGCGTACGCCCTTGATCCGCGCCATCAGTTCACCGCCCTGGGTCTTGTCGACCAGCGGAATCAGCCGGTAGCCGACTTCAAGGCCCAGCGGATCAACCGGGCGCAGTTCGTCCCAGGTCAGCTCGGCGGTGGGGGCGGGCTGTGGCTGGCCCAGTGCGTTGATGCCGCCTTCGGTGGCTGCACTTGCGTTGGCTGCCGCATTGGCGGCAGCGCTGGCTTCGCGTTTCCACAGCTTCCAGGCAATGAAACCCAGGATCAGGGCCAGGCTCAGGAAGGCAACGTTGGGCATGCCCGGCACCAGGCCGACCAGGCCGATGATGCCGGCGGTGATGGCAAGCGCGCGGTACTGGCCGAACACCTGGCCCATCATCGCCTCGCTCATGTCCTGCGAGCGCGAGGCGCGGGTGACCAGCATGGCCACGGCGCTGGAGACCAGCAGGGCCGGCAGCTGCGCTACCAGGCCGTCACCGATCGACAGCAGCGTGTAGGTGGCTGCGGCGTCGCCGAAGGCCATGTCATGCTGCAGTACGCCAACGGCCAGGCCGCCGAGCATGTTGATGAAAAGAATCAGGATGCCGGCGATGGCGTCGCCGCGGATGAACTTGCTGGCGCCGTCCATCGCGCCGTAGAAGTCCGCTTCTTCGCGCACCTCTTCGCGGCGCAGCTTGGCTTCCTCGCGCGTCAGCAAACCGGCGTTGAGGTCGGCATCGATCGCCATCTGCTTGCCGGGCATGGCGTCCAGGATGAAGCGCGCGGTCACTTCCGATACGCGCCCGGCACCCTTGGTGATGACCACGAAGTTGATGATGGTCAGGATCGCGAACACCACGATGCCGACCGCATAGTTGCCGCCGATCACGAACTCGCCGAACGCGGCGATCACCTTGCCGGCGGCCTCATGGCCGTTCTGGCCATTGAGCAGGATCACCCGGGTCGAGGCCACGTTCAACGCCAGCCGCAGCATCGTGGTGACCAGCAGCACGATCGGGAAGATGGTGAAGTCCAGCGGCCGCTTCACGTAGACCACGGCCAGCAGCACCAGCATCGAGATGGCGATGTTGAGGGTGAACAGGGCGTCCAGCACCGGTGCGGCCAAGGGCACCACCACCATTGCCAGCAGGGCCAGCACGATCAGCGGCGCGCCCAGCCCGTGGCGCAGCATGTCCAGTACGCGGCGTGCGGACATGCCCGAGGTCTGGCTGCTCATCGGGTTTCTCCCTTGCCGAATTCATCGATATCAATGGACGCCATCTGCGGCATCGGGCCGCTACGCCATTGGCGCAGCTGGTAGACATAGGACAGGACAAGGGCAACAGCCGAATACAGTCTCACGGGGATTTCCTTGCCAAGTTGGCTTTCCCGATACAAGGCCCGTGCCAAAGGCGGCGACGAGACGATGGCGACCTTGTTGCCGTCGGCCACCTGGCGGATGCGCAGGGCCATTTCGTCCACGCCGCGGGCGACTACGGTGGGGGCGTTCATGCGCCCGCTTTCGTACTTCAGCGCCACCGCGTAGTGGGTGGGGTTGACCAGTACGACGTCGGCGGTGGGGACGGCCTCGATCATCCGGCGCTGCGACAGCTGCATCTGCATCTGCCGGATACGGCCCTTGACCTCGGGGCTACCTTCGCTTTCCTTCATCTCGCGGCGCAGTTCTTCGCGGGTCATTTTCAGCTTCCGCAGCCAGTTCCACTTCTGGTACGGGGCATCGATGGCGGCCAGCAGCGCCATCGCACCGGCGGTGGCCAGCAGCAGCTTGAGGGTGAAGCCCAGGCCACGGCCGATGGCGCTTTCCAGTGGCAGGTGCAGCAGCCCGCGCAGCGCATCCGCGCCATGCCAGATGCACAGGCCGGCGGCGGTGCCGACAAAGGCCACCCGCAGCAGTGACTTGACCAGTTCGGCCAGGGCTTCGGGGCCGACCAGGCGCTTGATCCCGCTCATCGGGTTCATGCGATTGAAGTCCGGCATCATCGCCTTGTTGGAGAACCGCAGCCCGCCCATCAATACCGGTGCGATGAAGCCGGCGGCCACGCACACCAGCACCAGCGGGCTGAAGGCCAGCATCAGCTTGAGCAACAGCCAGCCGGCGTGGCCGAACAAGGCGTTGGGGGTGTCCAGCAGGCCGGGCTCGGGCGACAGCGCGGCCTTCATCCATTGCCGTGCCGAACCGCCCATGGAGCCGGACATCGCGTATAGCGTCAGTACCGCAGCGACGAAGACGGCAGCGGTGGCCAGTTCGCGTGAGCGCGGGATATTGCCTTGCTCACGCGCCTCGCGCAGGCGTTTTTCGGTGGGGAGTTCGGTTTTTTCCCCGGCCTGTTCGTTTTCTGACATTGCCTGGCATGGAAGAAGGGTTCTTCCATTGCCGTGCAAAAATCATTCCAAACCCAGGCCCAGGTAGTGCCGAGCCATGCTCGGCAGGGGCACTGCCGGTAAAGCCAACCTTGTAGTGCCGAGCCATGCTCGGCAGAGGCCTTACCGGTAAAGCCCCCTGCCGAGCATGGC
>NZ_JBRRBO010000033.1:0-47495 GCF_056756175.1 Stenotrophomonas sp. STEN240
GGCTTTGCCGGTAACGCTGCCGAGCATGGCTCGGCACTACAATGCTCGTCGGCTTCGCGGCTCGCGCTGCCCCTACAAGACACCGTAGCCGCGGCAGCGTTCCCTCAGGCGCCAGCCATCCACTTCAGCATCAGGCCGGTCATGTAGGCGATCACCGTGCCGGTGGCATAACCCACCGTGCCGAGCAGCACACCCACCGGCGCAAGCGTGGGATGGAATGCCGCCGCCACCACCGGTGCCGATGCGGCCGCGCCGATATTGCCCTGCGAACCAATGGCGAAGAAGAACAACGGCGCCTTCAGCAAACGACCCACGATGTACAGCAGGCCGATATGCACGCCCATCCAGATCACGCCCAGCAGGAACAGCCACGGACGGTCGGCCAGCGACAGCAGATCCATCTGCATGCCGATGCAGGCAATCAGGAAATACAGGAACAAGGTGCCGATCTTCGATGCACCGGCCGCTTCCAGGTTGCGCGCGCGGGTGAAACTCAACAGCAGGCCAGCAAGCGTGGACAGCATCACCACCCACACGAATGAAGAATCCAGCGACGCCTTGCTCGCCCAGCTCACGTTCTGCCCGAACCAGCCGGCCAGCGGCGTGGCCAGTGCATGGGCAAGACCAACGATGCCCAGGCCCACACCCACGATCACCATCAGGTCGGTCAGGCTGGGGTTGCGCGCGCTTTTGGCTTCGTATTCGGCGATGCGACGCTTCATGTCATCAATAGCCGAAGTGTCGGCACCGCTTTTGGTATCAATCGACTGCGAACGGCCAGCCAGCCAAAGCAGCACCGCCATCCACAAACTGGCGCAGGCCACATCGACCACGGCGATCTGACCAAAGGTTGTCGCATCGACGTTGAAGGTCTCGCGCATGGCGGCCATGTTGGCGCCACCGCCGATCCAGCTGCCGGCCAAGGCGGCCATGCCGGCCCAGGTATCACCGGCCACGGTTTCCGGGTGGATGAACTTCATCACCTGGAACGACACCGCCGCGCCCAGCACGATGCCGACGGTACCGGTGACGAACATGATCAGCAGTTTGGGGCCCAGCTTTGCAATGCCCTTCAGGTCGATGGACAGCGTGAGCAGGACCAAGGCCGCCGGCAGCAGCACATCGCGTGCGATCGGGTTGTAGAGCTTGGTGCTGTGGCCGTCGATCAGACCGGTGGTGTTGTAGATGGCGGGGATGAAATAGCACAGCAACAGGGCGGGCACCCAGCTGAAGACCTTCTTCCAAAGCGGGGTCGGGCCACTGGCCAACCAGAAGATCAGGGCCAATGTGGCAGCAATCAGGCCGAGGCCGACGATGTCATTGGTGATGAGGGCGGTACTGGGTTCGGTCGGCATAAGGCCTGTTCCTGTCGATCGAAGGGAAATAAAAACGCCACGTTGGTGACGTGGCGTGGGAGGGTGGAGCCTAGCATGGTGGTGGATGCGGGTCTTGCTTGGGGAAAGCAGCGCTACGCGCTCCCCCTCTCCCCAACCCCTCTCCCGCAAAGGGGAGAGGGGCTTTGAAGCTGCAATTGCTGACGTTGCTGGCGCTCGCCATGATTTGAGCCCCTCTCCCCTCGCGGGAGAGGGGTTGGGGAGAGGGGAGCGCGCGAAGCGCGCACCAGAACTCACCCAGCCCCAGCCATCGCCCTCAAGGTAATCCCCACCACATACGCCGCACCGGTACCCACCGCATAACCCAGGGTACCCAGCAGTACACCTACCGGCGCCAGCGCAGGATGGAACGCCGTAGCCAGCACCGGCGCCGAGGCCGGGCCACCGATATTGCTCTGCGAGGCGATGGCGAAGTAGAAGAACGGCACCCGCAGCAGGCGGCCGGCCAGCCACAGCAGCACGATATGCACGCCGATCCAGATCACCCCCAGCGCGAACAGCCACGGCTTTTCCAGCAGCGCCAGCAGGTCCATCTGCATGCCGATGCAGGCGATCAGGAAGTACAGGAACATCGACCCCCACTTCGATGCGCCCACGCCTTCCAGCTCACGCGCGCGGGTGAAACTCAGGCCTAGGCCGATGAAGGTGGCCAGCAGCACCACCCAGACAAAGGGCTTATCCATGCTCACCGCGCTGGACCAGCTGACATGGGCCGCAAACCAGTCCGCCAACGGCGCAGCCAGACCATGCGACAAGGCCACCGCACCAAATGCCACACCGGCCATCACCATCATGTCGCCCAGCGCCGGGATGCGCGCATGCTGGGCCTGGTAGCTGGCCACGCGATCGCGCAGATCATCCAGCGCGCGCGTGTCGGCGCCACTGCGCTTGTCCATGGCCGGTGCACGTGAGGCGAAGAAAATCAGCACCGCCATCCACACGTAACCCACGCCAACATCCACCACCGCAAACTGGCCGAAGGTGGTGGCATCAACTTCAAAGATCTCCTTCATCGCCAGCATATTCGCGCCGCCGCCGATCCAGCTACCAGCCAGTGCCGCCATGCCGCCCCAGGTTGCACCGGCAACGGTTTCCGGATGCAGCCAGGCCATCAGCTGGAACGCGACCACCGCCCCGAGCATGATGCTCAGCACCGCCGCCACGTACATGGCCAGCATCTTCCAGCCCAGGCCGAGAATGCCTTTCAGGTCGATGGACAGCGTCAGCAGCACCAAGGCGGCCGGCAGGAATACATCGCGCGCGATCGGGTTGTAGAGCTTGGTGGTTTCGCCGTCGATCAGACCGAAGGTGTTGTACACACCGGGAATGAAGTAACACAGCAGCAACGCAGGCACGAAGCTGTAGAACTTCTTCAGCAGCCGGTTGCTGCTGCCGGATGTCCAGAAAATAACGCCGAGCGTGGCGGCAATCAGGCCGAACACGATGATGTCATTGCTGATGAGTGCGCCTGTTGCGGCTGCCGTCATCGTCTATCCCCTTGTTGTGCGTATGCGGGCAAGCCCCCTTGCCCAAGAATGAAACCTGCAGCCGCACCGCACCGTTAGGGAGACAGCAATTGCGCAGGACTGGATACGATGGCGCGTCCTGCACCTTTCCCCGGCCTTCCCGGCCTGGGATACAACACGCCTGCTTGCCGGAGCACCACGCCGCCGGCAGGCATCAAAGCCGGGTCACCACCGCCGCACGTTGCCGTGCGCATTCTTCGTCGGTGATCAGGCCCTGGGCCTTGAGTTCTTCCAGCTGCCGCAGGCGTTGTTGCGCCGTGGCAACCGGGTTGCCGGGAGCACGCGAGGCACGCACCGCCAGCCAGACAATCAGGCCGACCACACTGGCCGCAAGCGCGGACACAAACAGCAGAATCAACAAATACCAGATGCTGAACATTCCCATCGCACCCTCTCCTTGGCGACTGCTGCAGTGATGGCCCCGCGAACAACGCCGTCACCTTGAAAAAAGGGGCGCGCCACCGGCACGCCCCTTTCCATCCGCTTACTGGCCGATGTGCTGCTTCAACCAGCCATTGACCGTGTCATGCCACTGCACGCTGTTGTGCGGCTTCAGCACCCAATGGTTTTCGTCCGGGAAGTACAGGAACTTGGACTCGATACCCTGGCGCTGCAGCGCGGTGAATGTGGCCAGGCCCTGCTCCACCGGGATGCGGTAATCCAGCTGGCCCTGCACCACCAGCATCGGCTTCTTCCAGTTGCCGACGTGGTTGACCGGGTTGAACTTCTCGTAGTTCTGCGGCACGTCGTACGGCGTACCGCCCTGTTCCCACTCGGTGAACCACAGTTCTTCGGTGGCATAGCCCATGGCACGCTGATCGAACACACCGTCGTGGTTCACCAGGCACTTCCACGGCTCGTTCCAGTTGCCAGCGATCCAGTTGACCATGAAGCCGCCGTAGCTGGCGCCCAGCGCACAGGCCTTGTCGCCATTGAGGAAGCTGTAGTTCTGCTGCGCCGCGGCCCAACCCTTCTGCAGGTCTTCCAGCGGGCGGTCGCCCCAATGCTGGCTGATTGCATCGGTGAAGGCCTGGCCGTAACCGGTGGAACCGTGGAAATCGATCATCACCACCGCATAGCCCTGGCCTGCGTAGGTCTGCGGGTTCCAGCGATAGCTCCAGCCATTGCCGAAGCTGCCCTGCGGGCCGCCGTGGATCAGGAACGCCACCGGGTACTTCTTGCCTTCCTGGTAGTTGTGCGGCTTGACCACGTAACCGTGCACGGTCTCGTCGTTCCAGCCCTTGAACGAGAACTGCTCGAAGTCACCGAAGTTCACGCCGTCCAGCATTTCGCCAGCGCTCTGGGTGATGGCGCGCTGCGGTGCGCCGGCAGCGGTGCTGCTGGTGAACACCTGGTCGCCACTCTTCAGCGAGTTGCGGGTGAAGGCCAACGCGTCACCGGCGATATCGAAGGAGGAAATGCTGCCCTCGCCCACCAGCTTGGTCGGCTCGCCATTGGCAACGCTGACCGCGAACAGCGGGTGTTCGCCCATGTCCTGGGCGGTGGTGTAGATGGTCTGGCCATCGGCCGACAAGGTGATGCCATCGGCGGAACGGTCCCACTGCGCGGCGATTTCCTTGACCTTGCCGCTGGCCACGTCCATCGCCATCAGGCCGAAGCGGTCAGCCTCGAAACCCGGGCGCTTCATCGCGCGGTAGAACAGGGTCTTGCCGTCGGCGCTGAACACCGGGCCGGCGTCCCAAGCAGGGTTGGCTGCGGTCAGGTTGACCGGTGCCTGCTTGCCGGCAGCATCGAGCTTGTACAGATCGAAGTTGGTCGACCACGGCTCCTGGCTGCCCTGCACGCGGATGCTGGCCACGACGGTCTTGCCATCCGGTGCCCAGGCGAAGTCTTCGTTGCCGCCGAACGGCTTGGACGGTGCGTCACCGGCCAGCGTGGCGCTGATCGCCGAAGCACCCTTCACCGCAGCCGCGCCAGAAGCCGGCAGCGGTGCCACGAACAAGGTGTTGCGGCGGCCGTCAGCCCAGGTATCCCAATGGCGGACGAACATGCTGTCGTAGACCTGACCGCTGCTCTTGTCGGCCTTGTCCTTCTCCAGACGCTTGCTGGTGCAGGCCAGGTCCGAACCGCAGTCCTGGAACACGCCGGTGCTGAACAGCACGCGGTCGCCCTGCGGCGAAACCCGGTAGCTGTCCACGTCGAGTGCGAAATCGGTGAGCTGGCGCGGCTCGCCCCCCGCCAGCGGCATCACGTACAGCTGCTGGCTGCCGTTCTTGGCGCTGAGGAAGTAGACGTTCTGGCCTTCGATCGAGGCCGAGTTGACGTTCCAGCCGGCCGGGGTGAGCTGCTTCGGCGGTGCCATGTCGCGGGTACGCAGGTCGCGGATCCACAGGCTGCTGCTGGCCTTGAGGTCGGCATCGACAATGCGCTTGGCGAACACCACCTGCGCGCCATTGCCGCTGAGCAGCGGTGCGGACGCACGGTCCAGCTTGACCATGTCGCGGACTTCAAAACCGCGCGCACTGGCCAGTGACGGCAAGGCGGCCAGCAGGCATAGCGGCAACAGGGCGTGACGAAGCTTCATGGGCAACTCCCAGGCAAAGGCAAACCCCGATGGTAGGCGGCCAGGGCATCCGGCTGCAAAGGCTTGAAGTCATGGCTGGGCAACCGCCGAAAACAGCAAAGCCGCCCAAGGGCGGCTTTGTTGGTGTTGCTTTGCCTCGCTTCTGCCTAAGCCCCTCTCCTGCGAAGCGGGAGAGGGGTTGGGGTGAGGGCGCTCTGGCTTGGGCTTTAACCCCCTCCCTTTGGCCGCAGGCCAAGGGGAGGGTTGGGGAAGGGTGCTTTTGCTTTTGCTTTGGCTCTGAAGCTCTAAGCCACCAGCCAAGTCAAGATCAAAAACTCCCCCCATCCGCCCTTCGGGCACCTTCCCCCGCAAGCGGGAGAAGGGATTGCAGTCAAAAGCTGTCAGTCAGCCCTTAAGCCTTCGCCGCCGGCTCGCCCTTCTTGCCGATGCGGTACATCATCAGGCCAACCAGGAACAGCACGAACAGGCCAACCCAGGCCGACAAGCTCGCCCAGGTGTCAGCAAAACCACCCAGCGGCAGTGCCAACACATCGCCCTGCCCGCTGACCACGATCGGCACCGCAATGGCGATACCCATCAGCGCCTCACCGGTGATCAAGCCGGCAGCGAACAGCACGCCCGGGCGGTGCACACGGTCACGGCCTTCTTCGTCGTCGGCACGCAGCTTGTGGAAACGCTCGACCAGGTGGGCCAGCAGGCCACCCAGGAAGATCGGCACCATCAGTTCCAGCGGCAGGTAGATACCGATGGCAGCAGCCAGCACCGGCACGCGGAAGCGCTTGCCGGTCTTCTTCAGCCACTCATCGATGGCAATGATCACTGCGCCAACACCAGCGCCCAGCGCGATCATCCCCCACGGCAGTTCGCCGCCGAACAGGCCACGTGCAACCGAGGCCATCAGGTTGGCCTGCGGTGCCGCCAGCGAGTTCGGGTGCTCGGCGGTCGGTGCGCCGATGCCGTAGGCATGGGCCAGCAGGTTCAGCACCGGCGCCATGATCAGGGCACAGGAGAACGCGCCGATGCCCAGCATCAGCTGCTGCTTCCACGGGGTCGCGCCGACCAGGTAACCGGCCTTGAGGTCCTGCAGGTTGTCACCGCCGACAGCGGCCGCACAGCAGACCACCGCACCGATCATGATCGCGGCCACCGCACCCAGCGGTGCACCGCCCACGCCAACCGGAATCAGGCCGTCCTTGCCCAGCAGCAGCACCAGCACCACCGAGGCGAACAGGATGGTGGAAATGGTGATACCCGAGACCGGGTTGTTGGACGAACCAATCAAACCGGCCAGGTAGGCCGATACCGACACGAACAGGAAGCCGGCGACGATCATGATGATGGTCATCGGAATCGACACATGCCACTGGCCGACGATGGCCTGGTACAGGCCCAGCAACGGCAGAGTGAAGGCGATCAGGGCGATCAGCATCCACTTCATCGGCAGGTCGCGCTCGGTCTCGGCCAGGGCCGGGCCGCTGCTCTTGCGGGCTGCGGCAAAACCGCTCTTGACGCCGTTGAACAGCGACTTGCGCAGCGAGAACAGGGTCCAGACGCCGCCGATCAGCATCGCGCCGACGCCCAGGTAACGGATCTGCGAGCCCCAGATGGCGAAGGCCGATTCGGCCGAGCCGGCATTGGCCAGCGATGCCGCCAGGTCCGGGTTGCCGCCCAGGAAGAACGCCTGGTACAGCGGAATGGCGATGTGCCAGGACAGGATCGAGCCGGACACCACCACGATGCCGACGTTCAAACCAACGATGTAACCCACGCCCAGCAGCGCCGGCGACAGGTTGGTACCGATGAAGGCGGTGATCTTGGAGCTGCCGATATACGCCGACTGTGCCCAGGCATCCGGGAAGATGCGCAGGCCCGAGGCCGCAGCCAGCTTGACCAGGCCGCCGATGGCCGCCGAAATACCGAGGATCTTCATGCCCGGGCCGGGGTTTTCACCGGCCTTCAGCACTTCGGCCGCGGCCTTGCCTTCCGGGAAGGGCAGCGGATCTTCGACGATCATCGAGCGCCGCAGCGGCACCGAGAACAGCACGCCCAGCAGGCCGCCCAGGCCGGCGATACCCAGCACCCACCAGTACTTGAAGTCCGGCCAATAGCCCATGATCACCAGCGCCGGGATCGTGAAGATCACGCCGGCGGCAATCGATGAACCGGCCGAGGCACCGGTCTGGACGATGTTGTTTTCAAGAATGGTGCCGCCACCGAGCAGGCGCAGCACGCCCATCGAGACGACGGCCGCCGGAATGGCGGTCGCGATGGTCAAGCCTGCGAACAGGCCCAGGTAAGCATTGGCGGCAGACAGCACCACAGCCAGCACGATGGCAAGAACCACCGCGCGGAATGTGAGCTGCGCAGGCGCAGCGTTGTTCATGGAAAGCCCTTGAATGGCAAAAAAACCTTCGCCACGCTAACGCCCGCTTAACGGCAAGTCCAGCCTGAACGCCGGGCCAAAGCCCCGCATGCCCGCAATTCCACGAATCCGCACTTGTTGCAGGCCATATCGGCAAAGTCGCCCGTACCCAGCTCAAATGTTATGTTATATCTTTCCGTAAGACATCCACGCATGCCCCCTGCCCCCACAACCCGCCTGACCTCCATCGACCAGCTGCGCGGCACCGTGATGCTGCTGATGCTGATCGACCATGTCCGCGAGACCTTCTACCTGCAGCATCAGGTCAGCGATCCGATGGACGTGACCTCGGTTTCTCCGGCGCTGTTCAGCTTCCGCGTGCTGGCCCATCTATGCGCCCCGGTGTTTGTGCTGCTCACCGGCCTGTCGGCATGGCTGTATGGCCAACGCCAGTCAGATCCGCGTCGCGCCACCGCCGCCTTCCTGCTCAAACGGGGGCTGTTCCTGGTGGTACTGGAGCTGACCCTGGTCAACTTCGCCTGGACCTTCCAGTTCCCGCCGAGCACGCTCTATCTGCAGGTGATCTGGGCCATCGGCCTGAGCATGATCGCGCTGGCCGGCCTGCTGTGGCTGCCGCGCAAGCTTCTGCTGGCGCTGGCAGTGATCATCGCCGGCCACAACCTGCTTGATCCGCTGCAAGCACAAGGCAATGGCGTGCTGGCCACGCTGTGGAAAATCCTGCACCAGCGCGACTGGATCGAACTGGGCGACAGCCTGCGGCTGCGCACCTCCTATCCGGTGTTGCCATGGATCGGCGTGATCGCTTTGGGCTATGTGCTGGGCCCTTGGTACGCCAGCAATCGCCCGGCGCCGCAGCGCCAGCGCTGGTTGCTGCACGCTGGGTTGGCGATGCTGGCTGGCTTCGCGTTGCTGCGTGCCGCCAATGTCTACGGTGACCATCCCTGGCTGCGCTTTGCCGACGTCCAGTTGACGCTGATGAGCCTGCTCAATGTCACCAAGTACCCACCTTCACTGCTGTTCCTGCTGCTGACGCTGGGTATCGGCATGTTACTGCTGCGCCTTTATGAACAGCCCCGCGTCGCAGCTCGGCTGCAGCCGCTGGCATGGATAGGCGCGGCGCCGATGTTCTTCTACCTGCTGCATCTGTATGTGCTGAAGCTGTTGTATGTGGCCGCGATGGCGTATTGGGGTGCGAACCACGGCCCTTACTTCGCGGTTGAATCGGTATCGGCATTGCTGCTGATCAGTGTCGCGCTGGCCGTGCTGCTCTATCCCGCCACCCGCGCTTTTGCCCGCTTCAAGGCACGCCGCCGCGACCTGGCCTGGCTGCGCTACCTCTGAGCACGCAGCACCGGGGCAGCGGTCCTATACTCGGCCGCTGTCCCTGCCGGCACCATCGATGACCGCAACCGCCCTGCACAGCGCTCGCACCGACGACTTCCTCGGCCACCCCAAGGGCGTCTACGTCTGCTTCTTCACCGAGATGTGGGAGCGCTTTTCCTTCTATGGCATGAAGGCCCTGCTGCTGCTGTACCTCACCAAGTACCACCTGTTCGGCGACAAGGCCGGGCTGGACCTGCTTGGTGCCTATGGCGGGCTGGTCTATTGCATACCGGTATTTGGTGGGCTGCTGGCCGACCGCTGGCTGGGCATGCGCAAGGCGGTGGTGTTCGGCGGCATCCTGCTGGTGCTCGGCCATGCCGGCATGGCGTTTGAAGGCCATGCCGCACAGCGGGTGGCCGGCGAAGTGGTCCGCGACGAGGCCGCGCTGTCGGTCACCTACCTGTCGCTGGCGCTGATCATCATGGGCGTTGGCTTCCTCAAGCCCAATATCTCCACCATCGTCGGCAAGCTCTATCCGGAAAACGACCCGCGCCGCGACTCGGGTTTCTCGCTGTTCTATGCCGGCATCAACCTCGGTGCGCTGTTCGCCTCGCTGGTCTGCGGCTTCCTTGGTGAGGCCTATGGTTGGAAATACGGCTTCGGCGCGGCCGGCATCGGCATGCTGGTCGGCCTGGCGATGTTCCTGTGGGGTCAGAAATACCTGCAAGGCCATGCCGAGCCGGCGCAACCGGCCAGCCTGCGCGAGCGCGTGCTTGGCATGCCGCGCGAATGGTTGATCTATGCCGTGGCCATCGTGGGTGTCGTTCCGGTGGCCGCGCTGATGTGGGCCGCCGCCAATGGCGCCTTTGCCCTGGGCGGCGAGATCAGCCTGGCGCTGATGCTGATGATCGTGGTGCTGGGCGGCGTGCTGCTGTGGTTTGCCTGGTTCACCGGCACGCAATGCACAGCAGAACAGCGCCAGCAGATGATCGCGCTGATGGTGCTGATCTTCATGGCGCTGGTGTTCTTCACCTTATACGAGCAGACCTATGGCTCCTGGGTCACCTTCACCGACCGCCTGCTGACCAAGGATCTGGTGCCATCACTGGTCATCCGCGATGGCACGCCACTGCCGTGGTCCATCGTCTCGCTGCTGCTGGCGCCGCTGGGCTTTGTAGTGGCCGCGCGCCTGTCTGACCGCGATCCTTCCTCGAACGCGCCGCGCCTGCTGTTCGCCGTCATCGTTGCCGCAATGCTGGTGATGCTGATCCGCGACTGCCTGGTGTTGCCGCAGACCGCCGGCTCCCTGACCTATCTGGGCGCGCTGTTCCTAGTGTTGCTTGCGCCCTTGTTCGCCGCACTGTGGGCATGGCTGGACAAGCGCAGCCTCGACCCGTCCAAACCATTGAAATCCTCGTTCGGTCTGGTATTTGGCGCGCTGTCGTTCGTGCCCTTGGCCCTGGCCGCCCAACAGGTGGGCGCGACCGGGCAGATGGCCAGCGTGTGGTGGCTGGTACTGGCCTATCTGATCCTGGAAATTGGCGAGATGTGCCTGTCGCCGGTCGGCCTGTCAGCCGTCACCCAGCTGGCCGCACCGCGCGTGGTCAGCCTGATGATGGGCACCTGGTTCCTTGCCACCGCGTTCTCCGAAACCCTCGCAGCGTTGTTCGGCAAGCTGGCCGCCATCGATGTGCCAGAAGGCGAAGTGATGAATATCGCCGAAGCCGCTGGCCGCTACGAACACCTGTTCTGGCTGCTGATGTGGATTGGCCTGGGTTGCGCGGTGGTAGCGCTTATCGCCTCGCCGCTGCTGAAGCGGATGATGCACGGCGTGCGCTGACCTCGCGTACCGCCACAACCACGCCACTGCCTTGTAGTGCCGAGCCATGCTCGGCAGCGGCGTCACCGGCAATGCCGCAGCGGAACATGGCTCCGTCCTACCGCTGTGCTCGTTGCTCCGAGGCCTGAGCGCAAGCCCAGCTCAACCAGAAGCAACTCCCAACCACGTTCTACCCACATCCCACAACAGCCGCAGCGCAAAGCCCAGAAACACCAACGCCATGAACGCCTCCAGCCGCCCACCCATGCGCAGGAACTTCTGCCGCACACCGGGCTGGGCGAAGACCAGGCTGACCAGCACAAACCAGGCCGCATTGACGAAGCACATCCACGCGCCGTAAAGCGCCTGGATCTTCAGCGGTGTGGTCGCACTGACCACCGTGGTGAATATCGCCAGGAAGAACAGCGTCGCTTTCGGATTGGTGGCATTGGTCATGAAGCCCAACGCAAACGACCGCCACGCGCTGCCATCGGCTACCGCGCCCTGCTCCACTTCGACAACCGGCGTTTCCCGCCTGGCGCTGCGCAGGAAAGCAAATACCAGGTAGAGCAGATACGCCGCGCCAGCGATCTTGGCCACTGCCATCAACGACGGATGGGCATGCAACAACGCACCAACGCCCAGCAAGGTGTACAGCACATGGACCGAGATGCCGGCGCCAATGCCGATGGCTACCCAGATGCCGGCCAGCCGCCCCTTGCGCACGCTTTGCTGCACCGTGACGGCGAAGTCCGGCCCTGGCGCAATGACCGCCAACAGGTGGATAAGCGCCAGGGAAATGAATTCAGGGTAGTAGGCAGTCACGGCAGCGTTCCAGGATGCATTGGTTGTTGTAGCGGGAGGGGCTTGTGGGCGCGTTGTCCGGCTTGGCGTGCACGCCGCTCAGTACCCGGCCTTGTCCCGAACCAGATCCGACGGGGAAAGCTGGCCGTTGCGCACTGCGCCCACCGCCAGCACCCATTGGCGTGCCACAGCGCACTTCCGGCTGGAAAAAGTCTATTGCGCGGATCAGACTCGCGGAATCACCCGAAAAACCAAATCATTTTTGCGCCATGAGCACAAATAGCACCATCGGCCTGATGGCCGACATGGTCACCTTCGTAAAGGTGGTGGAAACCGGCAGTTTCTCCGAAGCCGCACGCCAGCTCGGTGCCACGCCTTCGGCTACCAGCCGCTCGGTTGCACGCCTGGAGAAGGCGCTGGGCATCCGCCTGCTGCAGCGCTCCACACGCAAGCTGCGGCTGAGTGATCTGGGCCAGCAGGTCTTCCAGCGCTGCAGCGACGTTTCCAGTGCCGCACAATCGGTGATGTCGATCTCGCACCAGCTCAGTCCAGAGCCGCAGGGGCTGGTGCGCGTCAGCGTGCCCAAAGCCGTCGGACGAGCCTTGATTCACCCGCACGTAGCCGATTTTCTGGCGCGCTACCCCAAGGTCGATCTGCTGCTGCGCTTTGAAGACCGGCAGCTGGATCTGATTGATGACGAGATCGATCTGGCCATACGCATTTCCGATCACCCCGCGCCGGGGCTGATGGGCCGCCCGCTGATCAGCATCGATCATCTGTTGTGTGCATCACCGCAGTACCTAGCAACACGGGGAAACCCCGTGCAGCCGCAGGATCTTCGCGAACACGACTGCATCTATCTGGGCGAGGAGCCCGGCGACGCCCGCTGGAAACTGCAGCGCCAAGGCAAGATGGCTAGCGTCACCGTGCGCGGCCGCTATGCGGTCAACCACACCGGCGCACGACTGGACGCCGTGCTCAACCACCTGGGCATCGGCAGTCTGCCCTACTTCACCGCCAAGGAAGCACTGCAGCAGGGCCGCATCGTGCAGGTCCTGCCCGACTGGAAATTTCACAGTAACTACGGCGGGCAGGCCTGGGTGCTGTATGCGCCGACGCGGCATTTACCGCCCAAGCTGACCGCCTTCATCGGCTTTATGGCCGAGCGCCTGGCCAAGGAACCGACGCTCAGCGAACGTCTGCGCAGCACGCCCTCAATCACAGCAGCAGGCTGAGCAACAGCTGCGACTTTGGCCGCGTGCTTTCACGCAGCCGGGTAGATTTCCAATGCGGCGCGTGCCCGCACAACGCAACTGCAGGCCTGGCAGCGCAGCCTGATGACGTCATGCGGAGACGAGCGTCAGCCCTTCTCCGCAGGTCACTCCGAAGCAGCTACTTGGCCTTCTCACCACCCAGATGCTGCGACAGAAAGCTCAACAGCCTGCCGTAATACTCGCGCTGGTGCGGCTCGGTATAAAAGCCATGCCCTTCGGTACTGAAGTACAGCGACTCCACCGGCACGCCGGCCTTCTTCAACCCGGCTTCCATCATCCGGGTGTGCTCGATCGGCGCGATCTCATCCTCGCCACCAGCGGCGAGAAACACCGGAATATTGATGCGCTCGGCAAAACGATTGGGTGAAGCTGCAGCCAGTGCGGCAGGATCCTCGCCCACCCAATCCTTGGACCAATTGCCCAGGCTGCGCGCGGTGCGCACATCCCCACGCTGCATCATCGGCAGGTCATACACACCGACGTAACCGGCCGCACAACGGTACAGCGACGGCTCCTTGGCCGCGCCCATCAAGGCGGCATAGGCACCATAGCTGGCACCGTAAATGCAGACTTTGGCTGCATCAGCCTGACCTTCGCGGATTGCCCAGCGGGTGGCGTCGCTGAGATCGTCCTGCATTGTTCCGCCCCATTGCTGCGCACCCGCACGACGGAACGCCCAGCCGTGATTGCCCGAGCCTCGATAGTTCACCTGCATCACCGTATAGCCCGCCGCCGCCAACATCTGCGCGTCGCGGTCGTAATGCCACTGGTCATAGATGCCGTAGGGGCCGCCGTGCGGCATCAGCACCATCGGCCGCGCGCCACTGACACCGCGCGGTTTGGTCAGGTAACCGTGGATCTTCAATCCATCGCGCGCCGTGAACTGGAACGGCTCCACCACCGCAGCGGCGTCCGGATCGATCCAGCTACCGCTGGCCACCACGAACGCCAGTTTCTTCGCGGCAGGATCGTACAGATAGAAATCGCCCGGATTGCTGCCAGACCACACTTTCACCATCAATAGCTGGCCGTCCCTGGTGCTGGACGTAATACGCACCGACTGCCCGGGAAACGCCGCTTCCAGGCTGCGGTACAAACGCACTTCAGGTGCCGCCTCATCGAAAAACACGCTGCGGTGGCGCCCATCCATCACCAGCGAACCGACAGGCACGTTGGTGCCGTTGCGGTAGATGATGGACCACGGGTCGGCGGCGTCGTCGCGCAGCACAGTGGTGCGCGCATTGGTGGCCGGGTTCCACGCCACGATGCTGTCCGGCCCCTGCCCGTCACCACGCACCCGGAGATACGCCACACTGTTGTCTGCCGAGAACCCCAGGGGTTCCTCAATGCGACCAAACGCATTCTGGTCGTTGATCAACCGCCATTCGGCACCTGCAGCGTCGCGGTAATACAGCTTGCTGACGTTGTCCATGCCCGAGCCCACCGCCAGCCGCACCTCGCCGGTGTTGTCCGTAGCAAAGCTGGCATTGCGCACTGGTGCCGTCGCTGCCATGGTCCGGCGGCCGCTGTTGACGTCCAGTTTCTCCGCACGGGTGAATGGCTCCATCGAACCCAATGGCCAGGTAGCGACCACTATGTTGCGGTCTTCAGCCGGCAGCGGATCCACCAGAAATGCCGCGATGCTTTCGACCTTCTTGGGCTGGATACGCGTACCCGGCCCATTACCCTGCACGCGGAACCCCACCAGCAACTCTGCCTGCCCGCCATCGGCATTGATGGCGTACAGCTCACCGGTCAAGCGCGGTTGATCCAACAGGCCGAATTTCTCGGCGAGCCCAATCAGTATCCGCTCGTCGTTCACCCAGTCAAAACTGTTCACATGCGCATTGCGCCCTGGCACGAAGGTGCCGGACTGTTTGTTGCCATCGCGAGTGAAGATTACAAGAGCGGTCTTGTCTTCAAGCGGCACGGTCGCCGCGTAATATTTGCCCGAGGGCGATAGCTTGATGTCGTTGAACTCATCCTTGCGAACGAACTGCCCCAGATCCACAGCAGCCCAGCTGCTGGCCGAACAACAGGACAGCAGCAACGCCATCCCAAGCTTCATCATCCGCATCGTGCCCCTTTGAACGGGCGTCCGGCCCGCGTTGGGCGATTCTAGCCGTCCGTAGCCAAGTGTTGCCACTGCCCCGTGCCCATCCCCGGGCACGCAGGAAACCGGGGTGCAACGCAGGGGTGAGCGCAGATGAAGCGCTTGTCCGAACAGTTGCAACGGTGCCGCGCATCAACGCTTCATCGCGCAACTGAGCTGTACGTTGGAGGCCGGCAAACTGTGCCCACCAATTGCTACAGCGTGGGAAAGTGTTTGCCGGGAATGGGATCGGCAGCGTCATAGACTGTAGTTCCTCTACCAAGCGCGCCGTGCCATGCCACAACAAACCTGGTCGCCGCCAACACACGCAGTGATGCATTGCGGGCAGAACCATTGCGCCTGCGCCAGAGCCACTTCATTCCCACCGTGCAGTGCTGGCCAACTGAAGTCCACACAGCGCTAAGAGCCGAACGCCACTCAACTCGCCCTGCCAACTGTCGAGGCCACATGGAAACCATTCATCCAATCGAAGGCAATCCCATCCTTGAGTCCATCGAACTGAGCTGGCCTTGGGCGACCATTGATCCCTTCCTGCTCTGCTCACCACAGATCGATCATTACCCGCCCGGCAACACTGCACAGAAACTCGATGCGGAGCATCTGCAAGGCCATAGGCGGGGCAACGATTTCGCAAACGCCGATGGCTTCAGCCTGTACTTCGGCAAGGACGGACTGCCCGGCTTCCCAAGCCACCCGCATCTGGGCATGGAAACCGTATCGATCCTGCGCAAAGGCTATGTGGACCATGCCGACTCGCTGGGAAACAGCGGCCGCTATGGTCCCGGCGATGTGCAATGGATGACTGCCGGCGGCGGCATCCAGCACGCGGAGATGTTTCCGCTGCTGCATGACGACCGCGTCAACGAATTCGAACTGTTCCAGATCTGGCTGAACATGCCGGGCCGCAGCAAATACGTCGCACCGGAATACCGGATGATGTGGGCGGAGAAAATTCCTCATCACTTGCATGACGGTGCGGATGTCACCATCATCGCCGGCGCCTACCAGCCGATGGAAGCGCCGGGGCTTGCGCTCATCCAATCGCTGGCGCCCACGCAAAGCACCTGGGCCGCCAATCCGGATTCGGAGCTTGCCATCTGGGTGATCACACTGCAGCCCGGCGCCCGCCTCACCCTACCCCCGGCGCTGCTACCGGCCAACCAACGCACCCTCTACACCCTTGCCGGACGCGGCATGTTTGTCGCCGAGCAGGATGTTGGCGGCAACCACCGCGTCAGGGTGGTCGCGCAACAAGCGCTATTGCTGGAGAACCGTGGCGCCAAGGAAAACACGCTGATCCTGATGCAAGGCGTACCACTGCAGGAGCCCGCGATCCGCTCAACGGTCTATGTCACCAATACGATCGCCGAGCTGCGCCAGGCCAAACTCGACTTCCAGCAGACCGAGTTCGGCGGCTGGCCCTGCCCAGGCCGCGAGCCCATGCACGGACCGGGCTTCCGTCGCTTTGCCAGATACGCGGAGGATGGAAGTGAGGAAGATCCGGCGGCTTGATTTTTGCTGGGTGAAGCGATGTTGGTGTTGCAGTAGGACGGCATGCATAGCAGCAAGCGGCTGCGTGTGCGGTGCTCGCGTGCTGATTCAGGTGGCTTTGGCTTTAATAACAAACATGCGGCCAGCTCCAAGGTCGACCGTCAGTGGCAATATCCTATGACGTAGGAATATGGGGCACGACACATGCAAACAGCGTCCACGCGCAAAAAAACAGAAACAGCTCCAATGCCCACCATTTCCGACGGACGAGCATTCGCACGAGAAAGACCAGTGTTAGAACAGGCAAAGAAATGCCAGCAATAACGAAATATTGGACTATAAATGGATCCACCAATCTACATACGGCTGCGACAATGGCGATCCGACCGTCGCACCCAAGAAAACCAAAACTCATCCGAAAGCTAAGAAGAACTGCCGCCCAGCTTAGGCAGCATACCGACCAAGCCAAGATATATAGATTCTTCAGCATTATTGCACCTTAAACCCTTGCAAAGATTTTCCCCATCGGCATCAAGGTCAGTGACCTGAAGCGATTCTGATTTACCCAATCGCTTCCGTGCAAATTTATTAGATGTAAACCAGACTTCACTAGCAAACTAATGCATGTCACCCCCATGGAAATCCAAAAGTTTCTGACTCTTGCCAGCAGCGACGGAATTTGCAGGACCAAGCTTCGCTCTACGATAATTGCAATAACCATCTAAAAACCGTTAGCGAATTTCAAATTTAGTTAAACGACCTTCCATTACTAGCTGGACGAAGCATGAAATCCTTGCTGTCAAATATATTTACTGTGACACTGGGATACCTAGCTTTAAACCATTCAACCACGCCCAATAAGCGTGCACAAACATGCTATTCGGTCAAATTCAAGTTACCCAACAACATAAACACCCCTCAGGTCCGCGCCATCTTTCATAACTCCATTCTCAACTATCATTAAATTGGCCAGCTCGACAGCGTAATCAGATAGATCCTCCCCATCCAATCGATCTACAACAAACTCATCAAGGCGCCATTTCTCCCCTTCCAATACTGCGATCGCATAAATGAGAACGGGAACACCTTCATCAACCGCAACCAGCTCCACAGGGAGTCGACTTGACTCTCCGCGCCCCCTGGAGAACGAAAGAGTCAACCCCGATCCAAATTCCTGAACCAACGAATCATCAAGGCCGTCCTTAAGTGACGACATCACGCGCGAAGGGAGGTTACTATTGACATCCAACAGATATCCTAAAAGACGCCTCTCCCTTTCTCTCATCCTCCGCTTAGACATATCAATACTCCTTGATAACTTCTGGGTCCGGTTCTGACGTGGCGTGCTGGATATGCACGTCTTCCACAATCTCGGAGAAGTACGCTAACAAGCGGGGCAGTGGCTGGCCGATTACAACACCGAGATACCGCACGACAGCCTCGGCGGGCTGACGCCCGCGGAATTCCGCCAATACCACGAACCGGAAACCTCTAATTTTGCCTGGCATTGAAATACGGGGAGTCGACACTACCACGCAGTGCGTCCAGCCAAGTACCCGCGGCGTTATCTGGCCGAAGCCGCCTATCGGTTCAATCGCCGATTTCATCTGGAGCAAATGTTGCCGCGACTGGCAACGGCGGTGATCCGCTGCAAGTCTTGTCCAGAGCGGCTTTGGGCGTGGCAAGCAACTTTCATCATTGAGTGATGGGGCTAATCAAGATATCTTTTCAAATAGGTCCCCACCACCACAATCGACCAAGGAACTAACGCAAAAATGGCAAAAAGAAGCAGATAAAGCCTAGTGTTATATACAGCGCCTTTACATTCCTTAAAATACATAAAAATACCAACAACGGCACACAGAACTCCGCACATTAGCCATAAGGAAAAACCCACCTGAATCCACCCTCGACCAATAAAACGGTAGACAACACGAATCAGCAAACTGACCTGTGCAACACACAGTATTGAATAGGAATAAAAAAGAAACCTTCCAAGCCATCTAATACTGTCATCCCTCACCAACAAAGCCATCAGAATCGCGGCAATACCGACAAAGCAAAGCAACACCTGGAAGAGTATTAAAAATATCTCCCAACCAATGCCCCCCATGATCACGGGTGTACTCCAATATAAGAATACAAGTTACTTATCACAAGAATCCTCCATCCCCATATTTCTGCACCCGGTCTTTACGCGCTCATCGGGACTCAACACATCTTTAACCCCACCGACAACCTCCATACCAAGCTTGGTCCCAACAGCCATTTTTGGAACAAATTTTTCGTGAATCCCCTGCAGCAGAGCATCCCTCTGCTCATTCACTAGCTGCTTAATACTCCATCCAATCGGACTCAGGGTCGAATCATAGTAAATATCTCTAAAATTAGCTAAACCGCTTTCCATAATCCTATTGCCCGCGGCGGATCTCCACTCCCCCATCACCTCACCTGCACCTAACCACCGATTAACCATCATAGCGGCATCGAACTTTGCCCCGCTCAGGTTATTTCTCGACTGACTTTCAGCGGCCTCAAACCAAACCGCATTGGTATGCGAATACATGGCACCAAAAAAATCCGATCTTGCATCAATATCATTTATAGCCCCATAGATCTGACTATCGCCGAATACGAGATCCAAAACCAGCTTTCGCGAGCTATCAACATCACCGTTCAACTGATAAATGCTCTGGAGGGCCACCTCCCTATCTATGCCTAGTGGCATGGAGGTGTACGACTTCCAAGATTTATCACCCACATAGTTCATCGCCTCCCTAATGCCATCCTGACAAGCACTGCCAGTCGGACTCTGCGCGCATGAATATGCCAGTTCAACATCATTGCTCCTCGATATGTCCAAATATTTTTTACTTACACGATCCAGGCAATTCTCGTCAAAATTGCATCTTCCAAGCTCCGACTGCAGGTCCGCAATCTGCTGATGCTTCAAGTAGTTGTTGGAAACCTCATTAATACCTGCGGCAGCTCCTGTTACGCCCCCAGCAGCAGCACCAGCTGCTGTTGAAGCTACCCCTGTCAGCACATCAGCCAACGGCCCGGTCACCCCTGCTTCGCGTAATACCTCGGCTACCTTGGGCGCGGTCAACGTACCAGCGGCTGCACCTGCCGCACCACCAACACCACCGGTGAGACCGCCAATCACGGTATGTGCGAGCACGCGCAAACTTCCGCTTTCGCCCCACTGACTATTCAGTTGATCGGCCAAAGCGTTCAACGCGTCCCTCTCAGCGGGATCAGTCGCCGTTGCGGCCTCCTGGCGCTTCTCCGCAGCAAGCTCCATCTGCTTCTGTGCATAGTCGCCAACCGCCTTACTAGCCTGCTGCCCGAACATCGCCGTGATCTGCGCCTGCGCTTCCACCTGCTGCTGCAGCTTCTGACCGTCCCAGGCCTTGGCTAGGCCATTGGCATCATCACCGGTGAGCACTTCACGGTTCAACGCGGCAAGCGCTTCTTCTGCGGTCTTGCTGGTCAGTGCCTGCTGGCCCGCCTGATCTGTGATGACTACCGTCCCGCCACTGATACCACTGGCGGTGGTCGAGCTCTCCTTTCCTTTCTCACTGCCGTAACCGGCGGCTGCGCCTTGCGCGCCTGTGTTGTAGTTCTGCCACGACCAGTTGCTGCCGTTGTTGGTGGTGCTCGGGCTGCTCTCGGCTCCACCACCTTCGCCAGCAACGCTGTAGCCGCCTGAAAGGCTGACGCTCTTGGCGCTGTACTGGCTGTGGTTCTCGATATCCGAGGACGTCAGCGTGCCGGTCTGCAGCCGATTCAAACCCGCATCGATTGCTTCCTGCGAACTGGCAATCACCGCACCCTTCAAATCGGTATTGCCCGCAACAGTGATATCGAAACCGCCTGCGCCGGTCTGGATGCCGCTCTGCTCGGTAACGCTGGCGTAGTCGCCATCGACCTTGCTGCTGCTATAGCTGGCACTGCCGCTGAACCCTGCACCGACGGTAACGCTGGCGCCCATGCTCTTGTTCTTGCTGTCATAGGTACTGGTGTCCTGCAGGCTCTCGATGTTCAGATCACCGCCGACATTGGCCACCACTCTATCTGCCGACAGCTGTGCGCCCTTCAACGTGGTGTCACCGCCGCTGATAACAGTGGCGGTATTGCCAGCGCTTACATGCGTGTTGCGCTGGGTGACATCCTTACCATCGGCATTGCCTCGCGATGCACTGGCACTTGCGGTTACGCCTATGGCGCCACCATCGCTACCATAGCTGGCAGCCACGCCCAGCGCCCAGCTACTGCTCTTGCTGCTGCTGTGTTGTTCGGCGGTGTTCTGGGCTGCTTCAAGCGTGATGTTGTTGTCAGCAGCAAGCAGCACATCCTTGCCGGCGGTAATGTCGCTCCCGCGAATCAGGATATTGCTGTCTTCGCCACCGCCGGTTGCGATCAAGCTGACATCACCACCTGCCTGCAGGCTGGAGCCCTTGGCTTGGCTACTGCTCTGCGTGCTCTGGCTTGAGCTCTTGCTGGCACCAATGGTGGCCGAGATGCTGACGTTCGCCCCCTTGGCCATGTCTGCCGGGTTGCCGCTGGCAAGACCATCCGCAAGCTGCCCCATGGCACCGGCCGAGTTGTAGGCGTTGAGCGCCGCTGTCCCCGCTGCCAGTGCCTGCATACGGCCGTCACCGCCGGATTGCTTCGCGGCTTTGTTCAGGTCATTGGCCGTTTCCAGCAAGCTCAGGGCCGGCGCACTGACTGCAACCGTCAAACCCGCCTGCTTGAATCGGGTCTGTTGCTCCGCCGTAGTTGTGTCGTGCACCTCGGTGATGGAGATGGACTTGGCCTTGCCGGTGATATCCCCCTGCAGGGCGATCACATCGCTGCCTTCAATCTTCAGTGCATTACCTGCCAACAGAGTCACGTCGCCGCCCAGGCTGCCTACCGTGCTGCCTGTGTGGCTTACCCCGGTGGTATCAGCCTATCGGTGCGCTGCTTACCTACAGTGAAACCGATGCCCCCGCTACCAAACAGACCAGACTTGGTCACGGTCTTGTCGTGCACCTCGGTTGAGGTGCTTTCTGCCGTACCGAGCGTAAGGTCACGCCCTGCTGCCAGCACCACATCCCCCGTACCCGCAATCTGCGCCCCCTGCGAGGTCAGGTCACGGCCGGCTGCCACGGTGACGGTCTCACCGCTCAACGTGGTGGTAACTGCAATGCTGTCATGCCACTCATCGTGAGTGGTGGTGGTCTTGGTCTTGAGGAAGCCCTTCTTCTTGCGCTGCTCGTCGATGGTCAGGTCGTGCTCTTCCTGCGCCGCAGTCAGGTTGACGTCGCGGCCAGCAGAAACACCGATGCCTCCGTCATCGCTGGCAACGGTTGTTGCCTGCAGCGTGACGTCGCGCCCTGCCTGCATCGCAATGTCACCGCCAGCAGTAATCTGCGTACCCTGCACGGTTTCGTCACTGGCTGATACCGCACGCGAGGACTTCTTGCCTGCATATCCGGTGTCGAAGGTGCTGACATCCACAGCAACGCTGCTGTTGATATCCCGCCCGGCCTGCACAGCCATCGCATTGCCGGCGCTGACGTTTGCGGCGGTCAGGTTGACGTCGTTGCCGGCCTGCAACACCACGTTGCCGGCGCCGCTTACGGTGCTGCCAACATGCGTGGTTTGGCTGGTGCGCAGGTAGTTGCGGCTGTCGGCGGTGAAATCCAGGCTTTGTTTCTGCGCGATGGTGTCCAGGTTGAGGTTGCCACCGGCCGCCAGCACGGTTGCGCCGTTCGTGCCGGCGTTTACCACCTGGGCACCGGTCAGGGTGACATCGCCCCCGGCATTGACGGTGAGTGCACCGATACCGCTGGGACTGGTGACGTACAGCCCGGCTACGCGGTCGATGCTGGTGCTGCTTTGCGCGTGAGTGCCACCGCTCTCCCAGCTGCGTGTGGTGCTGGCAACAGTGATATCGCCACCCGCCTTGACGCTGAGTGCATCGGTAGCGGTCACCTTGCTGCCGATGATGTCGATGTTCTGCTTGGCCTGCAGCCCTACCTGCTGGCCACTGATATTGGCACCAGCAAGATTGCGGATGTTGCCTGCGTCGATGGACACCAGCTTTCGACCAGCCACATCGCCTTCATTGACGAAGTCGCCGCGCAGCTTCAGGTCAACGTTGGCACCAGCCAGCAGCGCACCGTTGTTGGCGAGGTCACCCGGCTGCACGCGCAGATAAACCTGCGGCACCAGCGCGGTGGTGGTTGAGCCATCGGCGAGGGTGATGGTCTGCTCAACCAGCCAGACGATGTCGCTGGTCAACTGCGCCATCTGCTCGGCGGTCAGCGCGATGCCCGGGCGCAGGCCCCAGCCGCTGGCGACGGTAGCCCCGGCTTCCAGCAGGGCACGGTACTGATCCTCATCACTGGCATAGCCATCAAGGAAACGACGACCGGTGAGTTCGCCAATCTGCTCACGCACCAGCTTCTGCTCGTAGAAGCCATCGCCCAGGCGCTTCTGCGTGGTGACCGGGTCAAAGCCCATCTGCGCGAGCAGGTGGTCAGAGCTCAGCCAGTTGCGGTAATCCGCAAAACGCGGATCGGTTTCCACCAGGTGCTGGCCGCGATTGGCGTCCACCTTGAACAGGCTTCCGGTGGGTGCCTTGCCATCGATGGCGGTAGTCACGATGGTATCGGCGCCATCGCCGATGGCGCGCACCGCGGTGGTGCCGCCCAGGCCGGTTGTGCCCTGTGTATTGACTGTGCTGGCGTTGCCGGCTTGTGCGGCATCCGGGCCGTTGGCATTCGCGTCCGCGACAACCTGCCCCTTCACGACGCCAGGCCCCTGCACCTGGCCAGCGCCCGGTCCCACTGCGCCCGCACCCGGCCCTTGGGCATTCAAATTGGCAAGCCCAGCGCCATCCTGGACATTTGGCGCATCGCGGCCATTGTTGAGGTTGCTCAGGTCACCAACGTCCACGCTGAGCGTGCCACCCGCAGAAAGTACGCCGCCAAGTTCCCCCACCTTCTCGGAGATATCGGAGTTTTTCCAGGAACTGGAAGCGCCCCGATAGGTGTAGGACGTGTTGTTGAACGAATGCGTGCGGTAGAGCGACAAGCCTATGTTCTGCACGCTGGCGGTATCGCGGTTGATACCCACGATATCGAGATTCCCGCCCGCCGCAATGCGGCCATACTGGTTCAACAACGCATCGGTATCGATGCGCATATTGCCGCCGGCATTGATGGTCGCATCGGCCCCGGCTGAACTCACCACATCTTCAACAATGCTGTGGGTGGCAATACGGTACTGCTCGTTGCCAGAGGTATTGTTTGGATCACGCCGCATCTCGATCAGCATGTGATCAGGGTCGGTGTACTGGTACAGCGCAGTCAGCTGGACACAGTTGGTGGTACACGTGCCGTAGTTGCTGGAATAGGTGAGGTTGTCCTCTTCGTACCTGAATGCAGGCGCCCCCGGCTCGGAGGGAATGAGTTCGCGGAAGGGATCATCCGCACCTGTGGTCACAAGGTCGGGATTGGCTTGGCCATCCTGTCGGCCGGTGTAATAAATCGTCACCGTGCCATCGCTCATCACCAAGCGCGACCGCCCGCCTCTGGCACCGTACAAGCCGCCACGGCCAAACAGATAGGCAGTTGTCTGCGCATTCACGCGCAGCACTGCGCGGCGCACGACATAGCCGTCCGGGGTGATGTAAGGGGTGTCTTCCAGAATATCGTCGGGGCTTAGATAGTAGATCTCGTGCGCGACGTAGTTGCTGGTGGTCTTGTAGTCGGAGTTGCCGTTGCTGCCGTTCTTGAACCAGCTTGGCTGATCCAGGCGCACAGGAGCATTGACCGTCTTCACCTGCTCCACGACGACGTTCTGGCGGATGTTGTTGACCGCCAGCGCGTTGATATCCAGGTTACCGCCCACCTCGATGATGGAGCTGATGTTGTCTACCTGCTGGGCGGTTCCTGTCGCCAGCCGGTTTACATCCAGCACCTGGCCGATGGCAGCATCACCTCCGCTGTAAATCAGGCTTTGGTCGCTGTTGATCAGATGACCGGCGCCAAGATCGAGCCGGTCACGCGCAGCGATGGTTGCCGATGTCGCCACGCCCGCCAGGGTCTCGGCGCGGTTGAGCAGCTCCCTGGCCTGGATGGCAACGTGGTCGCCGTAGATTCGGCCGCTACCGGTGTTCTCCAGCGTATCCACCACAATGTGCGTGGTTCCACCATCAATCAGGCCACGGTTGACCACCTTGCCATCGGCCGACAGCTGGGTCAGCCCAAGGCTGCTGATCTCACCTTCGACGGCATTGCTGATGTTGGCTGCGCGCACTGCCACCGCGCCGCCCTGGATTTTGCCGTGGTTGTTCACATCCCCCGCAGTGGTGAGGCTGAGCGCGCCATTTGCCACCAGCTCCCCGGTATTGGTGAAGCTCTCGCCCAGCACAAGGGTCGCGTCGCCTTGTGCCAACACCTTGCCATCGCCACTGAGATTGCGAGCGGCCAAGCTTTGATCGCCGCCCGATACCAGCGTGCCGGCGGTATTGAGCACGGTATCTGCACTGATATCCAGGCGGTTGCCGGTAGATACCTGGCCGCCAGCGTTGTTCAGACCCGCCGTGAGTGTCAGCGTTGCGTTGCCATCGGCAATGACCTGGCCCTGACGATTGTCCAGCGACTGCGTCGTCAGCTGCATCGTGCCCGCCTGCAGGCCGAGGGCCTGGTCCGCTACAGCGGTGCTTCGGTTATCTACGCTGCCAGCGTTTAGTACCAGCGTACCGTTGGCGGCAACCAGGCCCGCTTGGTTGTCCAGCGTGTTCTGCACATTGAGGGTGGCATTGTTGCCCGCCTTGGCCACACCGCCGGCGTTTGCCAGCGATTGCGTGCGCACGGCCAAATCCGCCGCACTCACCAAGGAGCCGCCCTGGCTGTTGTCGATGCTGCTCGCATCCAGCTGTGCATTGGCTTGCGCGAACACGACACCGTTGCGGTTGTCCAAGGCACCGCTGCGGATATCCAGGGTGCCGGCACTCACGATGCCAGCACTGCCGGAGTTGAGGTTGAGCAAGGCGTTGCCTGCTGTATCCACAACCAGCGCCGCCGCGGATTGAATCAAGCCAGCATTGTTCTGCAGCATTCCGCTGTTGATGGTGAGCCCAGCTTCCAGGCTGGCTATCGTGCCGCCGTTGTTGTCGAGCAGTTGCCCACGGGTGTCGATGGCGGCCTTGCCGCCCAGTACCGTACCGCCCGCATTGCTGAGGCCACTGCTGGTCAGCTGCAAGTCCGTACCCGCCTGAACAATGCCGCCACTGTTGTCGATCCCCGTCTGTACGGTGAGCGCCAACGCTTGGCCTGCGGCTACGGTGCCTTGATTGTTGTTCAATCCGCCGGCTGCCACCACTGCATCGCCGCCGCTGGAGACCATGCCTTTTTCGCGGTTGTCCAGCAAGCCATCAACTGTCAGTTCGAGCGTGGAGGTACCTGCCACATGCAGGCTGCCGCCTCGGTTATCCAGGCTTGCCGCATGCACATCGGCGTCCCCTGCCGTCACCACGATGCCGCCGCGGTTCTCCATTGCACCGGCAACCGCAATAGCGCTTGCCGCCGCACCAGCACCCTGCAACTTGCCTTGGTTGTTCAGGAATGTTGCCGCGCGCAGATCAACCGCGCCGTTGCTGCCAATGCTGCCACCGCTGTTGTCCAACCGGTTGCGGACCTGCAGCAGCAGCGCATCGGCACCGGTTGACACCAGCTGCCCACCCGCCGTGGTCAGATCACCGGTCTGCACATTGATACGCTGCGCCGAAGTCGTGCCATCACGCAGGTCCGTCACCTGCCCGCTGATGTTCAGGCTGCCATTGCTGAGCAGGCTGCCGGCCTGGCCGGCGAGCGTGGCGGCAGTAATGGCCAGCGTGCCGGTGCCGGCGTGCTGCACGGTACCTGCCGCATTGCCGAAACTTGCTGCACGAATCGTCAAGTCGCTGTTGCTGGCAAGCGTGCCGCCATCGCCATTGTCCAGTACGCCCTGCACATCCAGCGTATTGGACTGGTCGCCGGTCATGACCACCGTGCCACCGCGGTTGTCGAAATCCACTGCATTCAACGTGAGCTGATTGGCGTTCAGCGTTGCGGCGCGATGGTCCACCACACCGGCGGTGAGCGTGAGCGCGCCACCCGTGGCAATGGTTCCCTTCTGGCCGTCCAGCCTGCCGGTGCTCAGCTGCAAACCTTGGGCACCTGCATGACTGATCACACCTTGCGTGTTCACCAGACTGCCTGCGCTCAGGTCCAGCATATCGGCGTTACTGGAGATGTTGCCCGAGGTGTTGTCGAGTTGACCTGCCACCTCAATATTGCTCGCCGATGTACCCGCTGAACTCAGCTTTCCTTCGCGATTGGACAGCGCGCCTGCGCTGAGCTCCAGGCCACCGTTGGCTGCAATAACGCCGCCGTCATTGTTCAAGCCATCGCGCACCTGCAGCTGCAGCGCGTCACTACCGGTGGACACCAAGGTGCCGTCAGCGGTGGTGAGTGCGTTCGCCTTGAGCTTCAGCTTCCGCGCTTGCGTGGTGGCGCCCTGCAGATCGACCGCATCGCCTTCCAATGTCAGGCTGCCATTGCCGACAATGCTTCCACCAGCGCCCAACAGCTCGGCAACCTCAACGCGGAGCTCTCCCTCACCGGCGTGCTCGATCGAGCCGCTGCGGTTGTCCAGGCGGGCAGCCTCCAAACGCATGTCACCCCCGGCTGCCAGTCGCCCGCCGCCGCTATTGTCCAGCAGCGCATCCACCTTCACCCGTAGGTCGGCGCCTTCGGCAACCACCACCGAGCCACCCACGTTGTGCAGCTGGCCCGCGTCAATCTGCAATGCGCCGTTGCTGGACACCGTACCGCCGCGGTTCTCCAGCGATTGCGCGATACGGATGCTTGATGCGGCATTGCCGGCAGCAATCAGCTTGCCTTGGTTGTTGATGAAATTGGCTGCACTCAGCGCAACCGCGCCATTGCTGCCGATGGTGCCGCCGGTATTGTCCAAGCGGTTCTGCACCTGCAGGTTCAGGGCATCGGTGCTGGTGGCAGCCATCTGGCCGCCGGCGGTGATCAGCTCTCCGGTCTTGATGGCGATGCGCTGCGCGGAAGTGTTGCCATCGCGCAGATCCGTGGTTTGCCCGGCGATGTTGAGGCTGCCGTTGCTGACCAGGCTACCGCCGTGCCCGCTGAGTTGGACGGCGTTGATTGCCAACGTGCCCTCGCCTGCGTGCTGCACGGTGCCGCCGGCGTTACCGAGCTCGGCGGCAGTGATGGTCAAGTCACCGTTGCTCGCCAAAGTGCCTTCACTATTGTCCAACGTCGTCTGGACGTTCAGGACATTGGCCTGTGAGCCGGTGGCAACCACCGTACCGGCCCGGTTATCAAATGCAGCGGCGTCCAGCGCAATCTGCGTGGCATTGAGCGTGGCATTGCGGTGATCAACCGCCCCTGCTGCGAGAGTGATCATGCCACTGCTGACAATGCTGCCACCCTGGCCAGCCACATTGCCCGTGGTCAACCAAAGGCCCTGCGTACCGGCGTGACTGATTGTTCCCTTTTCGTTGGCCAACGAAGCGGCGTTCAAGCGCAACGTGCTGGCATTGCTGGCCAGCGTGCCGCCGCTGTTGTCCAATGCACCGGCAACCGTCCATATGCCTGCATCAACGCCGCCATGCGCGATGCTGCCGCCGCGATTCATCAACGCGTCGGCGGAGAGTTTGAAACTGCCGGCAACGTTCAACTGCCCTTGGCTGTTGTCCACGGTGGCAGCACGCAGGTCAGCATCATGTACCGCCAGATTGCCGCCGATGTTGCGCAGGTCGCCGCCCTCCAGCTGCAGCGTGGCTACACCCAGTTTGCCGCCACTATTGTCCAGGCCTGCGCGCGCACGGATGTCCACAGCGCCCAGCGCGTCGATCCGGCCGCCATCATTGTTCAACGTGTTGCCGATGTTGAGTGCGCCGGCCGCCAGCGGCGTAACAGGCGGCGTGACCGTGCCGCCCGTACCACCGCCGCCTTCGCCTGGAGCTGGGCCACCACCGCCCACGGTGCCGCCGCCATTGCCACCTTCGGAGCCACCACCCGTGCTGCCGCCGGTACCGCCACCTGAGGTAGCGGCCTCCACCACGCCAATGCGGCCATCGTTGCGATTGCTGAGGGTTCCGGCCGAAAGATTGAGCTGCTGTGCGCCAACCTGTTCGATGGCGCCGCCTTGATTGCGCAGGGCATCCGCATTGACCTCGATACGTCGCGCATTGAGGGTGCCGCCGCTATTGTCCAGATCCGCAGCGGTACTGATGATGGCTTCGCGTGCTGCACTCACGGTGCCCCTGTTGGCAACGCCGCCGGCGGCGGAGAGCTTCGTATCCTGCTGTGACTGCAATGAGCCGCTGTTTTCAAGCCTGCCCTCGGCCGTAACCACCAGCTCACCGGCCTGCGCACCGATCTTGCCGGCGTTGCGCATGCCGACGCCGTGTTCGTTGCCGACCAGCCAGATCTTGTTGGCGTACATGCCGCCCAGTGCGCCCACGTCCAATGCGAACACCGGCGCATTGCCGCTGGCGGTCTTTGCGTTCACCTGGCTGTGGTCGGCGCTGACCACGTTGCTGCCAAGGCTGGCGTGCAACTGCTGTGCCCAGATGCCGGCATTCACTTCCAGCGAGCGGCTGATGATGTCGGTGTAGTCGCTGTCGGTCGCATCCAGACCCGCGCCGCTGATCCGCACCGCGCCGCCATCGACGCGATAACCATCCAGAACGCCGGCGTTGACGATGGCCGTACCGGTAGTCAGGGTGACGCGGCTGGCATTGAGGAAGCCGCCACCGTCCACCGAAATGCCGGCTGGGTTGGCGATCACCACCTGGGCGCGGTCACCGGCTACTTCCACATAGCCACGCAACTGGCTGGGGTTGGCACTGTTGACCTCATTGAGGATGACCCGCGCGGTGCCCTTGGCCAGCCAGGGATTACCCTGCACCCAGCCGCCAAGCTGGGTCTGCACGTTGCCGCGCGAATTGTTGAGGATGGCGCCGTCGCTGCCTACATCGAACTGGCTATACGTATTACGCGACACACCGGCCGCACTGGGCGTAGTGATATTTACCTGCGGCGTGCCGTTGGCCGAGGTCACCACCGTCGGGCGCTGCCGGTCCGGCGCGCCGGGATCGGCAACGATGCGGCCGGCCTGGGCGGTAGGTGCCTGCTGTGCGGTCACCGGCTGTACCAGCCCCACCCAGCCCATCAACAACCACAGGCCAAAGCTCATCGGATGCAATGCCGCCGTGGACAGGCCGGTGCCGCTGCTGCGGCCGCCCTTCGCTGCCTTCACCAGTTCCGACGCCACCTGCCACACACCCAGGGTACGGTTATAGACCAGACGGTAGACACGATTCATGGCATTGCTTCCTTTCGATGCTTGGATGTTTGATCTGCTGCCTTTCCGGTACGGATAACGGCAGCAGATTCCATTTGTAGGCGGCCGAGGTGACCGCCGGATATCAGAACGAGGCGCTCAGGCTGAAGCCGAACGTCGTGTATGCAGTTGGGAAACCCGCCGGTTTGTGCAGCGGGCTGCCGACAAAGACGTCCCATTGCGCGTGGGCAACGCCGCCGCGCAGGCCGACGGCCGCGCCCGCCAGGTAGTCACCCATCTGCCAGCGCGTGGCCGGGCCACCGACATGGCCGTAGTCCGCGCCCAGATAGGCCTCCTGCCCACCGCCGAGCGCAAAGCCCAGTTCGTTGCGCAGTACCCAGCCGCGTTCGCCACTCAGGGACATTTCGCCGTCAAAACCGCGCACGGTGTAGCGGCCGCCGATGGAGAAACGGTCCTGCGGCACCAGCAGGGAACGGTTCCACTGCGCACGCCAGCTGCCGGTGTAACGCACGGGCTGCTTGCCGAGTTTGAAAGGCAGCATCAGCTGCGCATCAGCGGTGATGATGCGGCCACGCGCGGTGCCTTCGCTGAAGGCCTCCTCCGGTGCAGGCAAGGCACCGAATGCTGCGGTACCTCGCCGGTAGGCGAGCCCGGCATCCAGCGTGTTGTTGCCGAAGAAGTGCTTGTGCGCCAGCCCCAACTCCCAGCCTGCCATGCGCCGGCGCTGCACTTCGATCTCGGTGTCGTCGATGAAGTTGTTCGAATCGCGGTACCAGGCCCGTGCATAGCCACTGGTCTTGAAGCTGGCGTTGCGGAACAGCATGCGGGTCAGGCGCACTTCCGCGTTGCGGCTGGCGCCGCTGTACACATAGGTTTCGTAGGCACCGGCAACGGACTGGCTGTAGTCGTACTTGCTGGCGTTGACGCCCACCAGCCACTTGCCGACCGGCACGCTGTAGTGCGCGGCCCAGCTCTCGGTGTCGCGGCCACTGCCGTTGAACACCGACTTGCCGGCGTTGAGATAGAACAGGTCGTTCAAACCGGCCAGGTTGTCCAAGGACACAGTAGCGCCGGCCTGCAGCTTGCCGGTGGACTGGCTGCCGGAATCGTCCAGGGTCAGGTTTGCGCGGACCTTGGAGCGCTGCTTCCAGCTGATAAGCAGATCGCTTTCACCCGGCTTGGCATCGGCCCCTTCGGCCGGCGGAGCAATCTGGATATCCACGGACGCGGTTGGCACACGCTGGAAATTCTCCAACGCCTGTTCGATGTCACGCAGGTTCAACAGGTCGCCAGGTGCCGCCGGCATCGCATTCCACAACGCAGGAGCCGACTGCGCGCTGTCGGCAAAACGAATTGCATGGATCCGGCCCGGCACCACGGTCAGCTGCAGGGCCCCGCTTTTCAGATCCTGCGGCGCGGCGAGGATACGGGTGGTGACATAGCCACGGGCGATGATCGCGTTCTGCACGCGCTTCATCACGATATCGACGCCGGCCGTACCCAGACAGCGACCGGTAACAGGATCGTCCTTGGGATCGGCGGCCTTCAAGGCCCAGCGGAAGCGATCAGCCTCTTCGCCGTCCAGGGTGATGTGGTTGATGACGAAGCAAGGCGCTTCATCAACGGGCAGGCGTCCGATGTTTTCTTCCGGCGTGGCTTGCAGACGCGCATCTGGCTGCGCTTCCTGCTGCTCACGCAAGACGCGCTCGCGCTCTTGTTGCCGCAGCAGTTCCTGCGCGTTTACGTCTGCTGTCTGCGCCTGTGCGGCGCCAGTTCCGAGCACGGCTGCACATGCAACCACCAACAACCGCGCACGCGTCATCAACGCGCCACGCACCCGCATTCCTTTGCCTTGCATATGAACCAACCGTCCTTGAGCAATTGCGGCCAGCGGCCGCGCGGAATGATTGGGGCCTGCGCACCATTCCGAAAAACATCGGCTGCACAACCAGAACCGGAAACCTCCCGTCCGCCCTGATTGCGCCTGCCCCCTGTAAGCACAACTCTGCCAGTTATTTTAGCAAACCCGCAGATTCGATTTGGTCACAAATAAGGAAATGTATTTTCGGACCAGATCCAATTGACATGTGGTCATAGCCACCTGTAATGCCGAATGTCTTCTTCGGGCATTGCATAAAAAAAGGCCATGCAGTGCATGGCCTTTGGCAAACAAACGCGCAAGACGATTATCAGAACGGAATATCGTCGTCGGCAAAGTCGTCCATCGGCGGAGCCGACTGCTGCTGCGGGGGTGCCTGGCGCTGCTGCTGGCGCTGACCGCCGCCGTAGCCACCGCCACCGCCGCCGCCCTGATCCTGGTTGCCGTAACCGCCCTGGCCGCCGCCCTGCTGCTGGCGCGGGGCCGACTGGCGCTGCGGACGATCGCCGCCCATGCCGCCACCACCACCGCCGCCTTCACCACGGCCGCCGAGCATCTGCATTTCGTTGGCGACGATATCGGTGGTGTACTTCTCAACACCGTCCTGGCCGGTGTACTTGTCGTAGCGCAGTTCGCCTTCGACATAGACCGAGCTGCCCTTGCGCAGGTATTCGCCGGCGATCTCGCCGAGCTTGCCGAAGAACACCACGCGGTGCCATTCGGTGCGCTCCTGCTGGTTGCCGTCCTTGTCCTTGCGCACGCTGGTGGTGGCCAGGCTGATGCGGGTGATCGCCATGCCGGCCTGGGTGTACTTGGTGTCCGGGTCGTTGCCGAGATTGCCGACGAGGATGACTTTATTGATGCCGCGGGCCATAGGTTCCTACTCTTCCGTTGGGGTCCACCCGCCGGATGCGGGCAATAGCCCACGTATTATATCGTTCCTGCGGCAGATATCAGTCAATCCGCAGATGCCTTGGCACGTAAGGCTTGCGCTCGCCCCGGAGCAGCTGAAGCGGCCCCCAGCCCACGCTCTGCCCGGGCCAGGCCGGGACCTGCCAGCGGTGCCGCCCATCCCGGTCCCGCATGGCCCATGGCATGATGCCTGACGTCTTCACATCACCAGGCATGATGGTCATCAAGGGCAAAGCCACCTCATTGGATATCGCACACATGGCGGGCGTTTCGCAGCCCACCGTGTCGCGAGCGCTGCGCGGCAGCCCGATGGTCAACGCCGAGACCCGCCAGCGCATCCTGGATATCGCCAGGCAGCTGAACTACAAGGTCGACAAGAACGCCTCCAGCCTGCGCTGCCAGCGCTCGGGCACCCTGGCCCTGCTGTTCTTCGAGGACCCGACCACCGATGACTCGCTGATCAACCCGTTCTTCCACTCGATGCTGGGCTCGATCACCCGCGCCTGCGCCTTGCATGGTCGCGATCTGCTGGTGTCCTTCCAGCAGTTGTCCAGCGACTGGCACGCCGATTTCGAGGACAGCAACAAGGCCGACGGCATCATCCTGCTGGGTTATGGCGATTACCACGAGTCGGTGGAGCGTCTGCAGCGGCTGGTCGAGCAAGGCACCCACTTCGTGCGCTGGGGCGCCGCCCTGCCCGGCCAACCGGGGGTGTCGGTAGGCAGCGACAACTTCCAGGGTGGCTACGACATCACCGCGCATCTGCTTGAGCAGGGCTGCCGGCGCATCGCCTTCCTTGGCCATGCCTCAAGCCATTACCCGGAGTTCGAAGAGCGCTATCGCGGCCACGCGCAGGCACTGCGGGACCGGGGACTGGCAGCGGATGCCGGCCTGCAGCACGACGCCATCACCACCGAGGAATCCGGCCATGCCGCCTGTCTGGCGCTGCTGGACCAAGGCATGGCGTTTGATGCGATCTGCGCGGCCAGCGACCTGATCGCCATCGGTGCCCTGCGCGCCCTGCGCGAACGCGGCCTGCAGGTGCCACAGGACATCGCGGTGACCGGTTTTGATGATATTCCGCTGGCAGCCTCGGTATCACCGGCGCTGACCACGGTGCAGCAGGACACCAAGCAGGCCGGCCAGCTGCTGGTCGACAAGCTGCTGGGGCTGATTGCCGGTGAAGCTGTGGACGGGCTCACCATTCCGGTGAAGCTGGTGGTGCGCGAATCTTCGCGACGGGGCTGAGCCAAGCGGGAATGCGGCACGCCTTGTTGCCCGGGCAAGCAAAGCACACCCGGGAAAAGCAGGACGATCAAATTGAAGCCGGCAACCACTTGCGCGATCAGGCACAAGCCCCGGGTGCGCTGCGCTTACCCGGGCTACGTTTGCTCGCGTAGCTGGGGCAGCGGCTCTATCAGGTGAAATCCTTGAGAATTTCGCCCACGCCCGATGGTGCGATTTCAAAGCCCAGCGGCGTGCCGGGATTGATCACCACGCCGTAGCCGCCCGGCACGCGCCGCAGCACCTCCAGCATCAGCATGCGGATGTTGTGCGGGGCCTGTTGCTGATGAAAGCCAACCCGCGCCATATCGGTGAACACCGCCACGTGCAGCACGCCCTGTTTGTCGAACAGCAGTGGATCAAAGCCGCTGCCGTCGGGCGTGACCAGGCTGCCGGTCAGCAGCACCACCTCGGACGCCACGAAGGCCTGCATGAAGGCGCGGATCGGCAGCTTGCCGTCCATTGCGGTCTGCAACAGGATTTCGATGGGGGTCTGCGGGGGGAGCTGGTTCATGGGGTGCCGCCGGGAATGCCTGGGGGCGGATTGTAGCGGGTGGGGCTGGTGGAGTCGCAAAGGCGGGAGCTGGAGGCTGGGGCTGGGGCTGGGGCTGGGGCAGAGGCAGAGGCTGATGCAGAGGCACGAGCAGAAGCAAGAGCTCTACCCCTCCCCAACCCTCCCCTTGCCTGCGGCAAAGGGAGGGGGCTTGGCTCCCTCCCTTTTGCGTAGCAAAGGGGAGGGTTGGGGAGGGGTGGCTTTTGGCGCGAAGCTGAAGCTGCCCTCACCCCACCCCCTCTCCCGCACGCGGGAGAGGGGCTTAAGCAGGCTTTACTGCGCCAATCGCTTATCCCGCGCGATCTGGTCCGCCATCGCCGCATCCAGCTGCGCCTGCAGCTCGCTCTGATTCACCTGCGCATCCAGCACGAACACCTTGACGCCATGCGCCGGCACCTCGGCCTTCAGTGCGTTCTTCACCTTTACGTTGCCGCCATCCAGCACATCGCGCCACTGCCCGGCCTGCAGGTAACGGCTCACCTCGAACGTGCGTGCCGCATCGCTCTTGTTCAACAGCACCAATACCGTCTGTGCGGTATCGCCCTGCTGCAGCACGCGGTAGAACACCGCTTCATCGCCCAGCAAGCGCTCGTTGACCTGCAGGCCGCGCTGCAACGCAGGCGTCGCTTCGCGCAGCTTGGCGATGCGCTGCAGGGGCGCGAAGATCGGGCTCTGCCCTGCAGCATCCACACGCTGCTGACCGAAGTACGCACGGTTGCCCGCATGCTCGGCACGGCCGCGCATGAAGCCGGTTTCCGAGCCGTAATAAAGCACCGGAATACCGCGTGCAGTGAACAACCAGTTGTGCGCGTCGATGAAGCCGGCGTCGCTGGCATCCAGACGCGCCATGTCGTGGTTGTCGTAGAAGCTCATCAACGCGTAGGGATTCGCATACGGGCCGCCACTCAGATGCAGCGGCTCGGCCAGTGCTTCAAAACCCTTCTGCTCTTTGCCGAATACCGAGGACATGGCACCGCGCAGCGGGAAATCGAGCACGCTGACGTTCGCGTTCGACGGCCAGGTGTGTTCGGCAATCTTGGCCGCGTCGTAGTCGAAGGCTTCGCCGAACATGAACATGCCCGGGTGCTCGGCGCGGATGCGCTGCACGAATTCATGCCACCACGGATGCGGCAACCAACCGATGGTATCGATGCGCAGAGCATCCACGCCCTGCGCCGTCCACTGCAGGTAGGCGCCAACCAGGTAATCCATCACCGCCGGGTTGTGCTCGTTGAAATCCGAGAGCTCGGCCAGGTTGCCGTCAAAGATCGAACCCTTGCTGCCATCGACCGGGCCGATGTTGTTGTAGAACGCGTGCAGCGGGTTGTGCTTCGGGTCGAGCTTGTCCGGCGCCAGGTTCTGGTGGTCGGCGATCAGCTTGCCGTCCTTGTCGAAAATCTGCCCGAACTGCAGCTGGCGCTTGGGCATGGTCCAGGCCGGTGAGCCGTGGTTGCCGACGATATCCAGCACCACCTTCAGCTTGGCGTCGTGCAAGCCCTTGGTCAGCCCGGCGAAATCCAGGTCGGCGCTGGGCAGGTGCTCGTCCAGCTTGTAGAAGTTGATGCCCCAGTAACCGTGGTAACCGGTCTTGCCACGATCGGTCAGCGTACTGGTGCAGCTGATCGGCTTGCTGCCGGTGAAGGCCTGGTCGGGGTTGTCGATGATGGGCGTGATCCACACCGCGCCAAAGCCGAGATTGCGGATGTAGTCGGCGTTGTCCAGCACGCCCTTGAAGTCGCCGCCTAGGTAGCCGATGTTGCCGTCGACCTTGTCCGGGCAAGGCACCGGAATATCGAAAGTTGGGTGCTCGCCACCCTGGTCGCGGTGATCGTTGCTGGTGTCGCCGTTGACGAAGCGGTCAGTGACCACGAAGTACACCGCATCACGGGCAAACGGCTCGGTGGTGCCGATGTAATCCGGCCGGTTACCGGCAAATGCCGTACCCGCCACCAAGGCCAGACCAACCGCTGCTGCCAAACGACTACGCATCACACCACCTCCTGTTGCGACGGAACCCGCAATACACACAACCCGGCCACGAACAGGCTGCAACCACCCAGCACCAGCACGTGGATGGGGTCACCGCCCAACCAGTTGCGCAGGGCAAAGCCCAGCGCGCTGGCTGCGACCAACTGCGGTATCACGATGAAGAAATTGAAGATGCCCATGTACACGCCCATCTTGGCCGCCGGCACGCTGTCCGACAGCAGGGCATAGGGCAAGGACAGGATCGATGCCCAGGCAAAACCCACGCCCACCATCGACAGCAGCAACCACTGAGGGTCCTTGATCAGCATCAGCGAGATCAGCCCCAGCCCGCCCAGCCACAGATTGATCAGATGGCTCCAGCGCAGGCCGATGGCGCGCACCATCAGTGGAATGATCAGCGCGGCCACCGCGGCGAAACCGTTGTAGGCACCAAACAGCACACCAACCCAGTTTGCGCCTTCGTTGTAGGCCGCGGTCTGCGTATCAGTAGAGCCGAAATGGGTGCCGGCTACCGCTGCGGTGGTATAGATCCACATCGCAAACAGCGCGAACCACGAGAAGAACTGCACCCAGGCCAGGCGCCGCATCGTGCCGGGCATGCTGCGCAGGTCATCGACGATGGTGGCCAGCATATGCGTGCCGGGCAGCACCCGCGCCACTGCCAGCAACAGACCGTAGCTGGCACACAGGCCAGCCAGCACATAGAGCATGCGGTCGCCTTGCCGCCACGCGATCAAGGCCGCCAGTACCACGCCAAGGCCCAGCCAGAGACCGATCTGGCGCCACTGCGGCGGGCCACCGACACGCTGTGCGGCATGCAGCGGCGATGGCTCGGCGTCGTCAAAGCCGGCCAGCTCGGCCGGTGAATACTCGCGCGTGCTGAACACCGTCCAGCTCATCGCCAGCAGCAACACCACGGCACCGAAATAGAACGCATAGCGCACGGTATCCGGCACTTCACCCGGGCCGGCGGTGTTGGCCACACCGAAGTAGGCCAGGATGAAAGGCAGAAAGCTGGCCACCACCGCGCCTACACCGATGAAGAAGCTCTGCATCGAAAACCCGGCCGGGCGCTGCCTGGGCGAAAGCTGATCACCGACGAAAGCGCGGAACGGTTCCATTGAGATGTTGATCGATGCGTCCAGCACCCAGAGCGTGCCGGCGGCGATCCACAGCGTCGGCGAATTCGGCATGACCAGCAGCGCCAGCGTGGTCAGCACCGCGCCGATCATGAAGTAAGGCCTGCGCCGGCCCCAGCGCGTCCAGGTGCGGTCGGACAGGTAGCCGATCACCGGCTGCACCAGCAACCCGGTTAGCGGTGCGGCGATCCACAGCCCCGGCACCGCGTCCATCGGCGCGCCCAGCGTTTCAAAAATGCGGCTGGCATTGGCGTTCTGCAGCGCGAAGCCGAACTGGATACCCAGGAAGCCGAAACACATGTTCCAGATCTGCCAGAACGACAGCTGCGGTTTGCTATTCATCAAGCGCTTCCCCCCTCCGGGAATCACGGATGCGATGGTTGGGCGCGGATGCGCTGCGGCCATGGTAGAGGGCGCACCTGTGATCTGCACCGCCGTTGCATACGTATTCAATGCGGCATAACGCCCACGGCGGCCTGCGCCGGGGAATAGTGGCGCCACGTGCCACCCCGCAGGGCCGGCGCGCCGACCAGAACCCGGAGTTGAGACCCGCATGGCCGATACACGCCCCATCCCTGCCCGCCTGTCGCTGAAAGCCGCCTTCGCGCTGCTGTTGATCAGCTGCCTGCCGGCCCACGCCGCCGATCTGGCGCGCGTCACCTCGCCCGACAAACACCTGGTGGTGATCGTCGAATCGCAGCACGAAGGCCGCCCCTCGTACCGGGTGGAGCGCAATGGCGAGGCGGTGATTGCGCCGTCGCGGCTGGGCATGTTGCTGGGCGATGGCCGGCTGGAGCGCAATGTCGCGCTGACCGGGCAGTCGCAGCGCAGCTTCGATGAAACCTGGGAGCAGCCCTGGGGCGAGCGCCGCCTCACCCGCAACCATTACAACGAACTGCGCGCCAGCTTCACCGAGAAGCCGGGCGCGGGCCGCAACTACGAGCGCCGCTTTGATGTGGTGTTCCGCGTCTACGACGATGGCATCGGCTTCCGCTACGAGTTCCCGCAGCAGGCAGGCATGAAGCAGGCGCAGATCCACGCCGAACTGACCGAATTCGCGCTGGCGCGCCCCGCTACCGCGTGGTGGATCCCCGCCTTCGAATGGAACCGCGAGGAATACCTGTACCACCAGACGCCGCTGAAGGAAGTTGGCACCGCCCAGACCCCGCTGACCCTGCGCAGCGACAACGGCCTGCATATCTCCATCCATGAAGCCGCGCTGGTCGACTATGCCGGCATGAACCTGGCCCGCGGTGACGGCGACATCCTGCACGCCACGCTGACCCCGTCCAGCAGCGGTGCACCGGTGGTGCGCGCCCTGCCCTTCAACACCCCGTGGCGCACCATCACCATCGGCGAAAAGGCCGGTGATCTGGCCGAATCCAGCCTGATCCTCAACCTCAACGAGCCCAATGCGATTGGCGATGTGAGCTGGTTCAAGCCGGCCAAATATGCCGGCGTGTGGTGGTCGCTGCACCTGGAAACCGAAACCTGGGCCACCGGCCCCAAGCATGGCGCCACCACAGAAAACACCCGCCGCTACATCGACTTCGCCGCCGCCAATGGTTTCCGTGGCGTGCTGGTGGAAGGCTGGAACGTTGGCTGGGACGGTGACTGGTTCGCCAACGGCGAGGCCTTCGACTTCACCCGCGCCACCCCGGATTTCGACCTGCCCGGACTTGCCAGCTATGCCGCCGGCAAGGGCGTGCACCTGATCGGCCACCACGAAACCGCGTGCGCGGTGAGCCACTACGAACGTCAGCTGCCGGCAGCGCTGGATCTGTACGCGCGCAACGGCGTGGACGTGATCAAGACCGGCTATGTCTGTGACGCCGGCGACATCCACCGCCAGGATCAGGCCGATGGCCCGATCACCCGCGAATGGCACGAAGGCCAGTGGATGAGCAACCACAACCTGCGCGTGCTGCAGCAGGCCGCCGCCAAGCACATCGCCATCAACTCGCACGAGCCGATCAAGGACACCGGCCTGCGCCGCACCTACCCCAACTGGGTATCGCGCGAAGGCGCGCGCGGCATGGAATTCAACGCCTGGGGCAACCCACCCAACCCGCCGGGCCATGAAGCCACGCTTGTGTTCACCCGCATGCTGGGTGGGCCGATGGATTACACCCCCGGCATCGTCAGCCTGAAGGGCCGCAACGGGCTGGCTCTGCGCAGCACCCTGGCCAAGCAGCTGGCCTTGTACGTGGTGCTGTACAGCCCGGTGCAGATGGTGGCCGACCTGCCTGAACATTACGCGCAGCACCCGGACGCCTTCCAGTTCATCAAGGATGTGGCGGTGGACTGGGAAGAAAGCCATGTGCTGAATGGCGAGATCGGCCAGTACGTGACGTTTGCGCGTAAAGCGCGCGGTAGCGAGGAATGGTTCGTCGGCAGCGTCGGCAGCGAGACACCGCAGGCGCTGGAGGTGGCGCTGAGCTTCCTCGGCCCGGGCAAGCGCTACCGCGCGGAAATCTACCGCGACGGCGACGGCGCCAACTGGCAAACCGCACCGTTTGCCTTCGTCCGCGAGACGCGCGAAGTGGGCAATGGCGACCGGATCAAATTGCAGCTGGGCGCCGGTGGCGGGGCTGCAGTGCGGTTTGTACCGCTGAATTAAGCCCCTGTCGCGCGGAAGCAAGGCGTTTCAGGCCTTGCTTCCCTGCCGTCATTACCCGCGCGAGTGGAGATGATGGCTTGAGGGCAGCGGCGCAGGTGCGCGCAGCCCCTCCCCGTACAGACATCCAAAACCACCGCAGAAAGCGTTTTCAGACCTATCTGCCGCTCCTGCACGCCATTGAATACGTATGCAGCCCAGCGCCACGGGCTTGCCTGCTGATTACCATGCGAGACAGTCGCAAGCAGCGAAAAAAACAACCGCGACGCATCCCCCGCAACATGCGTGGGAGCAAAAAACAACCAACCGACATCACCTGGGAGAGGGGAGTATGTTGAACACCAAGCGCAACCTGCTGAGCGTGGCACTGGCTTCGGCCATCACGCTGAGCGCAACCGCCGCACACGCACAGAGCGTGGACGACGAAGCCACTGCAAAAGCAAAGGCCCAGGCCACCGACCTGGATACCGTCACCGTTACCGGCATCCGTCGCGGCATCGAGAGCGCGATTTCGGTCAAGCGCGACTCGACCTCGATCGTGGAAGCCATCTCGGCCGAAGACATCGGCAAGTTGCCCGACGTCAGCATCGCCGAATCCATCGCCCGCCTGCCCGGCCTGGCTGCACAGCGCGTCGCTGGCCGCGCCCAGGTGATCAGCGTGCGCGGCCTGTCGCCCGACTTCGCCACCACCCTGCTCAACGGCCGCGAGATGGTCAGCACCGGCGACAACCGCTCGGTGGAGTTCGACCAGTACCCGTCCGAACTGATCAGCGGCGTCACCGTTTACAAGACCCCGGACGCCGGCCTGGTTGGCCAGGGCTTGTCCGGCACACTGGACCTGCAGACCGTGCGCCCGCTCAGCTACAACGAGCGCGTCATCGCCGTCAGCGGCCGCTACCAGAAGAACTCGCTGGGCGAAGCCGCCGGCGAAGACCCTTATGGCAATCGCCTCAATTTCAGCTATGTCGACAAGTTCGCCGACAACACCATCGGCCTGGCCATTGGCATCTCCCACTCGGAGATGTCCAAGCAGGAAAACCAGGTCGGCCTGTATGAGCCGTGGCAGGCAATCGGTGACAACTGGCGCCCCGGCGTGGCTGAAGGCACCTATTACTCCGACGGCATCAAGGCCCTGCGCCGCACCGGGCATTCCAAGCGCGATGGCGTGATGGCTACCCTGCAGTTCCGGCCCAACAACAGCTGGACCAGCACGCTGGACACCTTCTACACCAAGGCCAAGGAATACGACACCGCCAACCAGATGGAAATCCATCTTGGCGATTACAACGGTGGCTATGACCGCCTGAACGTCACCGACGTGGTGGTCAACGGCAATGGTAGCTTCGTCAGCGGCGTGGCGCACAACGTCTATCCGCTGGTACGCGGCATGTACAACAACCGCGAAGACACCATCAAGGCGGTTGGCTGGAACAACGAATTCACCTTCGGCGAAGTGCGCGTGGTGGCCGACGTCAGCTGGTCCAAGGCCGAGCGTGACGAGCTGAACCTGGAAAACAACCTGCAGCTGCTGCCGGCGCCGATGCTGGATTCGGTCAAGCTGAATTTCGCGGGCGGCAGCTTCCCGCAGTTCACGCCTGGCCTCGATTATTCGGACTACAGCAAGCTCTACCTGACCAACACCATCTATGGTTCGGGTTACGGCAAGACCCCGCATGTTGACGACGAGCTGAAGGGCTTCAAGCTGGCTGCCACCTTCCCGGTACCGGAAGGCTTCACTTGGTTCTCCGACTTCGACATTGGCGTCAACTACGCCGACCGCAGCAAGAACAAGACCCAGGCCGAAGGCAACATCAACCTCGGTGCCCAGGGCATCACCAGCATCGGCGCTGACCTGCAGTACAAGCCGGTCAACCTGGGCTTTGCCGGCGCGGGCTACATCCCCGCCTGGAACGTACCGGCAGCGGTTGGCCGCTACATGCTGTTCAACCCGACTACCACCGAAAGCTACCTGATTCCGAAGCAATGGACGGTGGATGAGAAGATCACCACCACCTTCCTGCGCGCCAACATCAGCACCCAGATCGGCTCGATCCCAGTACGCGGCAACGTCGGCATCCAGGCCCAGTACGCCGACCAATCCTCGCGTTCCAATTACTGGGACAGCTCACAGGGCGTGGGCAATGAAGTTGTGCCGATCGATGAAGGCGAGAAGTACCTGGACTTCCTGCCCAGCCTGAACCTGGCGTTCGAGCTGCCGGCGGAGAACACCTTGCGTTTCGCCCTGGCCCGCCAGGTAGCGCGCCCGCGCGTGGATGAGCTTCGCGCCTCGATGGAATTCGGCATGGACACCACGCTGGGCAAGCCCGGCGCCAGCGGCGGTAACCCGCATCTGCGCCCGTGGGTTGCGAACGCCATCGACCTGTCCTGGGAAAAGTACTTCGGCAACAAGGCTTACGTGGCTGCTGCGGTGTTCTACAAGGACCTGAAGAGCTACATCTACACCGAGAAGCGTGACGGCTACGATTTCACCGACCAGGTGGCGGAGTGGATGAAGGTCGACACCAATGCAGCCCAGCTGCAGGCACCGGCACAGATGACCGGCTACTACACCGCACCGTTCAACGGCACCGGTGGCAGCCTGCGCGGCGCTGAACTGACCGCCTCGTTGCCGTTGGATCTGTTCTCCGACGCCCTGCGCGGCTTCGGCGTGGTGGCCAGCGCGAGCTTCAACGACAGCGACATCATGATCAAACCGGATCCGGGCACCACCTCCAGCGTTGGCAGCGAACCGATCATGCTGCCGGGCCTGTCCAAGCGCGTTTACAACTTCACCGCTTACTACGAGAACAGCGGCTTTGAAGTGCGTTTGAACCAGCGCAAGCGTTCGGACTTCATCGGTGAGATCGGCAACTTCAACGGCGCCCGCACCCTGCGTTATGTGAAGGGCGAGAACGTACTGGACGCGCAGGTGGGCTACAGCTTCGCCGACGGCAACGCGCTCAGCGGCCTGAGCCTGTTCCTGCAGGCCAGCAACCTGACCAACTCCAAGTACGAAACCTATGCCGGCAGCAAGGATCGTCCGCTGGAAACCGTGGAATGGGGCCGCACCTACCAGGTGGGTGTGAACTACAAGTTCTGATTGGTTCTGGTCAGGCGCAAATTGAAGGCCCGCTGCTTTGGCAGCGGGCTTTTTTGTTTTGTCAGGGCAGCGTTGTGCGTGGCTTGCTGCTAAGAGAATGCTGAAGTTTTTTGTGATTGCCGCTTGGGGGGCTGGGGCTGGGGCGTTGGAAGTTATGCCCTCATTTCTAAGCAGGCGGTAATGGCTTTGGCTTTGGCTTTGGCTTTGGCTTTGGCTCTGGCTTTGGCTCTGGCTTTGGCTCTGGCTTTGGCTCTGGCTCTGGCTCTGGCTTTGACTCTGGCTTTGGCTCTGGCTTTGGCTTCGGCTTTGGATTTGGCTCTGGCTGTTTGGCACTTCCCTTCTCCCGCTTGCGGGGGAAGGTGCCCGGAGGGCGGATGGGGGGAGCTTTGGCTTTGGCTTTGGCTTGCTTTAAAAGCGCCCTCACCCCAACCCCTCTCCCGTAAACGGGAGAGGGGCTTAATCCAAGTCCAAGTCCAAATCAAAGTCAAAGTCAAAGTCAAAGTCAAAGCCAAACCCCAAACCCCAAACCCCAAACCCCAAACCCAAGCCCAACGCCAAAGCCCCAACCCAAAGCAAAATCAAAATCAAAAGCAAAATCAAAAAAAAAGGCGGAGATGCTATCTCCGCCTGCACAAAAGAGAGAACAACAAAAACTCAGCTGCGACGCGCGCAGTACACCGCGTGCCCAGGCAATACCAGCTCACCAGCGTCGACAGCACCAGCCACCGGGCCCGGCACGTCCAACGCCAGCCATTCACCCGTCGGCAAACCATGCCGAACCGTCTCGCCTGACAGATTGAACGCCAACAACAAGGTTTCATCCCCGGCCTGACGTTCAAACAGCAACACAGGCTCGGCGCTATCAAGGAAACGAATCGACCCTCCGACCAAAGCCGGGTGCACCTTGCGCCAGCTCATGAAGCTGCGGAACGAATGCAACACCGAATCGCCATCCACTTCCTGCGCCTGCACCGAAAGCGCCCGATGCTCAGCCGGAATCGGCAACCAGGGTTTGCCTGTGGTGAACCCAGCCAACGCTCCATCGGTCCACGGCATCGGCGTCCGACATCCATCGCGGCCCTTGAAGTTCGGCCAGAAGGTGATGCCGTAAGGATCCTGCAGCGCTTCGAACGGAACATCCGCCTCGCCCAGGCCCAACTCTTCGCCCTGGTAGATACACACCGAACCGCGCAGCGAGCACACCAGCGCGGCCAGCATCTTGGCCAGCGACGGCTTGGCAGGATGCCCGCCCCAACGGGTCACCGCACGCTGCACATCGTGATTGGACACCGCCCAGCACGGCCAGGCCTCGCCCATTGCCGCTTCCAACCGCTCGACCGTGCCACGGATGTAAGCCGCACTGTAATCGTCCACCAGCAGCTCGAAGCTATAGCCCATGTGCAGGCGACCCGGCGCGGTGTACTCGGCGGTAGTGGCCAGCGAATCCTCCGAGGAGATTTCGCCCAGCGTCACCGCTTCCGGGTACTGGTCCAGCAAGCCACGCAGGCGCTCGAGGAAGCCGATGTTCTCGGGCCGGGTGTTGTTGTAATAGTGGTACTGGAAGGCGTACGGATTATCCGGGCTGAAACCGCGGCCAATACGCTCGCTTTCCGGCTTGGGCGGGTTGTCGCGCAGCTGTGCGTCGTGGAAGCAGAAGTTGATCGAATCCAGACGGAAGCCATCCACGCCACGATCAAGCCAGAACTTCACATAGTCCAGCGTTGCCTGCTGCACCGCTGGATTATGGAAATCCAGGTCCGGCTGCGAAGCCAGGAAGTTATGCAGGAAATACTGTCGACGCCGTGGCTCCCACTGCCATGCCACGCCACCGAAGATCGACAGCCAATTGTTCGGCGGGCTGCCGTCAGCACGCGCATCGGCCCACACATACCAATCGGCCTTGGGATTGTCGCGGCTCTCGCGGCTTTCCTTGAACCAGGCGTGCTCCACCGAGGTATGGCTGAACACCTGGTCGATCATCACCTTCAGGCCCAGCGCATGCGCCTTGGCCAGCAAACGGTCGAAGTCGGCCAGGTTGCCGAACATCGGGTCCACATCGCGGTAATCGGCAATGTCGTAACCAAAGTCGGCCATCGGCGACTTGAAGAACGGCGACACCCAGATCGCATCCACGCCCAACGAGGCCACGTAGTCCAGGCGCTCGATGATGCCCGGCAGGTCGCCGACGCCGTCGCCATTGGTGTCCAGGTAGCTGCGTGGGTAAATCTGGTAGATGACGGCACCGCGCCACCATGGAGTTTTCGACATCGAGCGCCCCCCTACGGGCTTCAGCGCCCTGTTTCAGGGCCGCGAAATGTATGCCAGCCAGCTTAGCGTCGGCGCTTTGCCGACGGTGTTGCTTGCATACGTATTCACTGCGCAAAGGCCCGGTTCTGCTCGGTTTTCGGCCCCGACGGGCCGCCTACGCCGACTCCGCCTATAATCCCCGGGTACCCCCTGAAGTCTTCCTATGAGCATCGCTGAACATATCCGCCCCGCGCTGGGCCTGCCTGCCATCCAGACCCTTGCCGCAGCGGACATGGCTGCCGTTGATGCCCTGATCCGCCGCCGTCTGTCCTCGGACGTGGTGCTGATCAACCAGATCGCCGATCACATCGTCTCGGCGGGCGGCAAGCGCCTGCGGCCGATGCTGGTGATGCTGGCCGGCCATGCGGTCGGTGGCGCCGGCCCGGAACACCACCAGCTGGCGGCGATCATCGAGTTCATCCACACCTCCACCCTGCTGCACGACGATGTGGTCGACGAATCCGACCTGCGCCGTGGCCGCAGCACCGCCAACGCCTTGTGGGGCAACGCCCCCAGCGTGCTGGTCGGTGACTTCCTGTACTCGCGCAGCTTCCAGCTGATGGTCGAGCTGGAGCGCATGGCGGTGATGCAGATTCTGGCCGACACCACCAACCGCATCGCCGAGGGCGAGGTGCTGCAGCTGCTGCACGTACATAACCCGGACACCGACGAAGCCGCCTACCTGCGCGTGATCGAGCGCAAGACCGCAGTGCTGTTCGCCGCCGGCACCCGCCTGGGCGCACTGGCTACCGGTGCCGACGAGATCGTGCAGCAGAAGCTCTACGACTACGGCATGCACCTGGGCTATGCCTTCCAGATCGCCGACGATGTGCTGGATTACTCGGCCAATGCCGATGAGTTGGGCAAGAACCTGGGCGATGACCTGGCCGAAGGCAAGGCCACCCTGCCGCTGATCCACGCGATGGCGCATTCGGATGAAACGGTGCGCCAGCGTCTGCGCGAGATCGTGCAGGACGGTGACGCCAGCGCGATGCCGGAAGTATTGGCAGCCATCCACGCCACTGGCGGCCTGGAATACAGCCGCAAGCGCGCCGTGGAATACGCCAACGCCGCCGAGCAGGCCCTGGACGGGCTGCCGGAAACCGAAGCGGTTGCCGCCCTGCGCGGCCTGGCTCGCTACGCCATCGAACGCAGTCACTGATCCCGATGACGGGCCTGCAGCAGTTCCCTGAAGACGAGCGGGCGGTGTTGTTGGCGGTGAAAGGCGTAGGTGCCACCGTGGTGGCACGGCTGGAGCAGTTGGGCTTTCATTCGCTGCCGCAGCTGGCCCAGGCCGACCCCGGCGATATCGTCAGCCAGGCATCGGCGATGCTGGGCAGCAGCTGCTGGCGCAACAGCCCGCAGGCGCGGGCAGCGATCAGTGGCGCGATAGCGGCGGCGCGGGGCCAAGCCCTGTGGGAGCGGCGTTAGCCGCGAAGCTACAGATGTTTCCGACGTTACCGAAGGCGAACCACCAGCAGCGCATCCAATGCGGACAGCAGTTACCGCGATCTGACAGATAGTCAGCTTCGCGGCTTACGCCGCTCCTACAAACGTCATGGATTGCCGGTGAAGCCCCTGCCGAGCATGGCTCGGCACTACACGACAGCCCTTGCTGGTACCGCCCGGGCCGCTACTGACCGGGAAAGGTTCAACCGAT
>NZ_JBRRBO010000034.1:0-46558 GCF_056756175.1 Stenotrophomonas sp. STEN240
CGGGTAGACCACCAGCTTCGCGGCTTACGCCGCTCCTACAAGTTTGGATTCCTGGTAATGCCTCTGCCGAGCATGGCTCGGCACTACATCTGCGACGCCCCTGCCGAGCATGGCTCGGCACTACATTTTGTCCTTCTTGAGGATGATGGTGATGTGGCCGTTGGTCTCCAGCAGTGCTACTTCCACTTCATCCACGTCGTCGCAGCCGGCATCGCGCATCGCCTTGGCGAAGTCGGCCTTGCTCACCAGCTCGCGTTGCAGCACTTTCTGCAGCACGTGGCCGTGCCGGGCCAGCACCACCGGCTCGCCTTCTATCACCCGCTCGACCACCGCGCTGCGGGTGGTGATCCAGCCGACGAAGTAATTCAGCGCGATCAACGTGGCCGCCAGCAGCAAGCCGCCACCCAGCGAGGTGTCCTGCCCCAGCAAGGCGTTCTGCACGGCGTTGCCCAACAGCACCAGCAACAACATGTCGAAGGGCGTGAACTGGCCCAGCGTGCGCTTGCCGGCAACCCGCACCATCACCAGCACCACCACGTAGACGATTACCGCGCGCAGCACGAACTCCCACCAAGGCATGGCCAGCGCAAATAGATCCGACATGACGCCCTCCGCATTCCCAGGCTGCCATCGTCGATCACCACGGATAAAGATGATGCGAGAACGCTGGCGCCAACAACGCGCGCGGCAAGGTTTTGTTTCGCCCAAAAAGAAGCCCCGCCGACCAGGGGGGGGTCGACGGGGCCGGGGAGCGGGCATTTGGGGAGGAATCCCCGCTCCGAGATCTGCTCCAGGGGATGGGAGAGATCCGTGACAGACATTGCGTCTGTCGAGGGCTATATGAGCATCCTCAACCTTGATGGTTCGTGAAGATTCTGTCGTTCTGCCAGAAAGATTAAGGAGAGATTCATAAGGCAAACTGCGCCCGTACTTAATAAATACGATGTAACGCGACGCATTGTTTCATTTACTAATACTTTCTGGTTAAGAAACTGGAAAATCAATGAGCCTGATCCCAATTTTCCCCGATTCCGGTGTCAACCACCAAGGGCACACGCAGGCTCGCCGCAGACGCCATCCGCTGCTCGACTTCGCCACGCAACACGTCGATGAAGTCCGCATCGGCCTCGAATACCAGTTCATCGTGCACCTGCAGGATCATCTTGGCCTTGTCACTGTGCCCCTGCAGCCAACCATCCACGCTGACCATGGCGCGCTTGATGATGTCCGCGGCGGTGCCCTGCATCGGTGCGTTGATCGCGGCGCGTTCGGCGCCGGCGCGCAGGCCCTGGTTGCGGGCGTGGATATCGTTCAGATACAGGCGGCGACCAAACAGGGTTTCCACATAACCCTGCTCACGTGCCTGCACCCGCATTCTCTCCATGAAATCGCGCACCGCCGGATAGCGGCTGAAATACAGCGCCACATAATCCTGTGCCTGGCCGCGGTCGATGCCCAGGTTCTTGGCCAGGCCGAAGGCGCTCATGCCGTACATCAGGCCGAAGTTGATCGCCTTGGCGGCGCGGCGCTCGTTCGGCGTCACTTCTTCCAGCGCGCGCCCAAACACTTCGGCGGCGGTGGCACGGTGCACATCGGCGCCCTGTTCGAACGCGCGCACCAGGCCAGGGTCCTCGGACAGGTGCGCCATGATGCGCAGCTCGATCTGCGAGTAATCGCAGGCCATCAGCTTGCGCCCCGGCGGCGCCACGAAGGCCTGGCGGATGCGGCGGCCATCGTCGGTGCGGATCGGGATGTTCTGCAGATTGGGATCGGATGAGGACAGCCGCCCGGTTGCCGCACCCGACTGGTGGTAGCTGGTATGCACGCGGCCGGTATCGGCGTTGACCATCTCCGGCAGCTTGTCGGTATAGGTGCTGCGCAGCTTGGCCAGGCCGCGGTATTCCAGGATCACCCGTGGCAGTTCGTGCTGCTCGGCAATCGCTTCCAGCGCTTCTTCGTTGGTGCTGGGCTGGCCCTTGGGGGTTTTCACCAGCGCCGGCAAACCCAGCTCATCGAACAACACCGCCTGCAGCTGCTTGGGCGAATCCAGGTTGAAGGTGTGGCCGGCCAGCTCGGTGGCCTTCTGCTGCGCGGCCAGCATGCGCGCGGACAGGTCGCTGCTTTGCCGCTTCAGCTCTGCCATGTCGATGCGCACGCCATTGGCTTCGATGCGTGCGAGCACCGGCACCAGCGGCATTTCGATATCGCGGTACACGCTTTCCAGCGACGGCACGGCGGCCAGCTGCGGGCCCAGCACGCGGTGCAGGCGCAGGGTGATATCCGCATCCTCGGCCGCATAGGCACCGGCTTCATCGATGCCGACCTGGGCGAAGGAGATCTGCTTTGCGCCCTTGCCCGCCACTTCCTCGAACTTGGTGGTGGTGTAGCCGAGGTAGCGCTGCGCCAGCGAGTCCATGTCATGGCGGGTAGCAGTGGAATTGAGCACGAAGCTTTCCAGCATGGTGTCGTCGGCATAGCCCTGCACATCGACGCCATGGCGGCGCAGCACATGGATGTCGTACTTGCCGTGCTGGCCGAGCTTCTTCTTGCTGGCGTCCTGCAACAGCGGACGCAGTGCATCCAGCACCTGCTGCATCGGCAGCTGTGCCGGTGCACCCGGGTAGATATGACCGACCGGGATGTATGCGCCCTTGCCCGGCTCCACCGCCAGGCTGATGCCGACCAGGTTGGCGCGCATCGCGTCCAGTGCATCGGTTTCGGTATCGAAGGCGAACTCATCGGCGGCCTGCAGCCGCTGTACCCAGGCCTGCAATTGTTCAGTGGTGAATACCGTTTCGTATTCACCCTTTACCGCCATGGCTGGATCAAGGCCAACAACCGGTTCGCTGTCGGCCGCCTTGGCATAGCCGGCGGCGGTGCCGCGCAGGCTGGGCTTGCTGTCGCTGGCAACATCCGGTGCGGCCACCCCGCCCAGCTCACGCAGGGCCTGGGTGAAGCCGTAACGCGCATACAGGCCGCGCAGCGATTCCACATCCTGCTCGCGCAGCTGCAGATCGCGCGGGCCCTGCGGCAGCGGCACGTCGGTGCGGATGGTGACCAGCTCACGGTTCAATGGCAACCGCGGCAGCGCAGCGCGCAGGTTCTCGCCGATCTTGCCCTTCATGGCCGGCGCGGCGGCAATCACGCCGTCCAGATCCTTGTACTCGGCCAGCCATTTGGCGGCGGTCTTGGGCCCGCACTTGTCCACGCCCGGCACGTTGTCGACGGTATCGCCCATAAGCGCCAGGTAATCGACGATCTGCCCGGCGTGCACGCCGAACTTGTCCATCACCGCCGCGTCCGAATCGGTACGGCTGCCGGTCATGGTATTGACCAGCACCACGCCCGGGCGCACCAGCTGGGCGAAATCCTTGTCGCCGGTCGAAATGGTCACCTCCAGCCCGTCGGCAGCGGCGGCCAGCGCCAGCGTGCCGATCACGTCATCGGCTTCCACCCCGTCCACACGCAGGATGTCGATGCCCAGTGCCTGCACGATGTCGCACATCGGCTGCACCTGCGAGCGCAGCTCATCGGGCATCGGTGGGCGGTTGGCCTTGTAATCGGCGTACATGTCGTCACGGAAGGTCTTGCCCGGCGCATCGACCACGAAGGCGACGTATTCGGGCTTTTCCTTCAACGTGGAACGCAGCATGTTGACCACGCCGAACAGCGCGCCGGTAGGCTCGCCATTGGCATTGGTCAGGGGCGGGAGTGCGTGGAACGCACGGTACAGGTAACTGGACCCGTCTATCAGGACTAATCTGCTCATGCGCTGATTCTACGCGGCGGGCCGTTGCTGCACGTAGACAGGCATAATCGGGCCATTCCCACCGAAGGAAGCACCACCATGAAATCCTTGCTGCTGATCCCCCTGTTGGCCCTGGCCGGCTGCGCCAGCATGGGCGGCGGTTCACCGCCGGTAGATGTCAAAGGTGCGGATGTCACGCGCAAGGCGATGGACAACGGCGACACCATCGAGGAGTACCGCGTCGGCGGCGCTCTGCGCATGGTCAAGGTGACCCCGTCGCGCGGTGCACCGTTCTACATGTACGACCGCGATGGCGACGGCCGCATGGACAGCGACAAGGACGGCACCAAGCCGGTGTACTGGAAGCTGTATAGCTGGTGATCTTGCCCCCTCCCTTGCGCGAAGCGTAGGGGAGGGCTGGGGAGGGGTGCTTTGGGCAGCCAAGCCTGAAGGCCGGCAAGCCTATTCACCCGGTAAGACAAAGCCCTCGTTCGAGGGCTTTGTTGATTTTGGCTTCTTGTTTCTTTGGGGTCACAGCAAAAAGCACCCCTCCCCAACCCTCCCCTTTGCCTGCGGCAAAAGGGAGGGGGCTCAAAGCCTTAGCGGATCACCAGTACCGGTACCGTGCTGCGGGCCAGCACTTCGGCGGTCTGGCTGCCCAGCAGTACGCGGGTGACGCCCCGGCGGCCATGCGAGGTCATCACCAGCAGGTCGCTGTTGCAGGCCTTGGTGGTGTCGATGATGCCGTCGGCCGCGTAGCGGTCCAGCACGTGATGGGTCTGTACATCGGCCACATTGGCTGCGTGTGCCGCTTCCAGCGCCGGCTGCAGGATCTTCTGCGCGGCTTCCTCTCGGTCTTTCTTGTACTCCGGGCTGGCCTCATAGCCGGCACTCCAGCCCATGGCGTCGTACATGCCCACCGCCCACGGCTCGGAAACGGTGACGATGTCGGCGTGCGCGCCCAGCTGGGCGGCCAGTTCCAGGCCCTTGGCCAACCCCTTGGCGGAAAGCTCCGAACCATCGGTGGCGATCAGGATGCGCTTGTACATGGCAGTTCTCCTTGGTTGAAGGGTGGTGGGGACACCATTGCACACCCGATGTTGCCCCCATGCCTTGCGCAAGATCAAACCGGGCCGATCAACGGCTGACCCATACCTCGCAGTGTGGTCCGCTCACCCGGCGAGCCCCCGCCTTCGCGGCCTGCCCGCGCTCGCCTTGGCTGTCGAAATGCCAACGCGCCAGCACCAACGACACCGACGCCTGCGCAAATACCTGGCCAAATTCGATCTGGATTGGGAGCAGCTGCAGCAACACGCCGCAAACCTGTAGTGCCGAGCCATGCTCGGCAGCTCTCCGCACAGATCATGGGCACCGACAGCTCATCGGCGCCCATGAACCAATCAAATCACCGTCAAATTCGCATACGCCATCACCAGCCACTTGCTGCCGGCGTCGGCGAACTCGACCTGCACGCGCGCGTGTTGGCCGTTGCCTTCGTAGTCGGTAACCATGCCTTCGCCGAACTTCGGGTGATTGACCAATGCGCCGAGCTTGATCGGCGGTGCCTCGATGTTGGCGTGGCCACCCATCAACCGGCTTGCACCGAGCGAGGCCGGGCGCGAGACCTGTACCTTGGGGCGGACTTCATTGAGCAGCTCGCGCGGGATCTCGCGCAGGAAGCGCGACGGCAGGCTGTAGTTGTCCTGGCCGTGGATGCGACGCGATTCGGCATAGCCCAGCACCAGTTTCTGGCGCGCGCGGGTGATGCCGACGTAAGCCAGGCGACGCTCTTCTTCCAGGCGCCCACTTTCTTCCAGCGAACGTGCACTGGGGAACAGGCCTTCTTCCATGCCGGCCAGGAACACCAGCGGGAATTCCAGGCCCTTGGCCGAGTGCAGCGTCATCAACTGCACGCCTTCTTCGCCAGCCTGCGCCTGGCCTTCACCGGCTTCCAGCGAGGCATAGGACAGGAAGGCGACCAGCTCGCTCATGTCCTCGGCACCTTCTTCGATATCGTCTTCGCGGCGCACGAAACGCGAGGCCACCGAGATCAATTCGTCAAGGTTGTCGGTGCGCGATTCCGAATCCAGCGCGTTGCGGCTTTCCTTGCCCCAATGCTCACGCAGCGCCGAGCGCGACAACACGTGATCGATACGCTCGGACAGATCCATCTCGCCGGTTTCGGCGGTGATCTGCTGCACCAGGTTGATGAAGCCAGCCAAGGCATTCTTCGCACGCGAGGTCAGATCCGTGCCCTGCGTGGCCAGCATCGCCGCTTCCCACAGCGGCAAGGCCTGCTGCCGGGCGATACGCCGCACTTCGTCCAGCGTACGCTCACCGATGCCACGCGTTGGCGTATTCACCGCACGCTCGAACGCCGCGTCATCGTTGCGGTTGGTCATCAAGCGCAGGTAGGCCAGCGCGTCCTTGATTTCAGCACGCTCGAAGAAGCGCATGCCGCCATACACGCGGTACGGCACCTGCTCGCTGAGCAGCGCTTCTTCGAAGGCGCGCGACTGTGCGTTGCTGCGGTAGAGCACGGCGACATCGCCGTAGCTGCCACCATCACGCACCCACTGCCGCGCACGCTCGACCAGATAACGCGCCTCGTCCATTTCGTTGTAGGCGGCGAACAGATCGATCGGGTCGCCGTCCCCGCTATCGGTCCACAACTCCTTGCCGATGCGATCCGGATTGTGCGCGATCACCGCATTGGCGGCGCCGAGGATGTTGGCGGTAGAGCGATAGTTCTGCTCCAGGCGGATGGTCTGCGCGCCCGGGAAATCCTTGAGGAAGCGCTGCACGTTCTCGACCTTGGCACCACGCCAGCCATAGATAGCCTGGTCATCGTCACCAACCACAAATACATGCGCGCTGTCGCCGGCCAGCACGCGCACGAAGGCGTACTGGATGGCGTTGGTGTCCTGGAACTCGTCGACCAGAATCTCGCGGAAGCGGGCGCGGTAATGCGCCAGCAGCGCCGGGTTGTCGCGCAGCAGTTCGTGCGCGCGCAGCAGCAGCTCGGCGAAGTCGACCAGGCCCGCCCGATCACAGCGCTCCTGGTAGGCCGCATAGGCCTGGCGCAGGGTTTCGCCCCACTGGTCATGCGGCTCAGGCTGGATGTGCTGCGGGCGGCGGCCTTCATCCTTCTGCGTATTGATCCACCACATCACCTGCTTGGGCGGGTACTTGCTGTCGTCCAGCTCCAGCTGCTGCACCACACGCTTGATCATGCGCAGTTGGTCGTCCGAATCCATCACCTGGAAGGCCTCGGGCAGCTTGGCATCGGCCCAGTGCAGACGCAGCAGGCGGTGGGCCAGGCCGTGGAAGGTACCGATCCACATGCCACGGCTGCCGCGGCTCAGCTGCAGGTCGATGCGGTGGCGCATTTCGCCAGCCGCCTTGTTGGTGAAGGTGACAGCGAAAATGCCGTGCGCAGGCACACCGCAGACCTCGGTGAGCCAGGCAATGCGATGGATAAGCACGCGCGTCTTGCCGGAACCGGCGCCGGCAAGGATCAGGTGGTGACCAAGAGGCGCGGAAACGGCCTCGCGCTGGGCTGCGTTCAGCCCGTCGAGCAAGTGGGAAACATCCATGCCGCCATTTTACGGGATGCAGCGCAACGGTTCCTGTAGTGCCGAGCCATGCTCGGCAGGAGACTTGCCAAAGACCGCATCTGTAGTGCCGAGCCATGCTCGGCAGGGGACTTGCCGAAGACCGCCCTGTAGTGCCGAGCCATGCTCGGCAGGAGCTTTACCGGGAACGCCTCTGCCGAGCATGGCTCGGCACTACCTGCGCCTGCTTGGAAGGCCTCTGCCGAGCACTTGGGCTTGCTTGGAGGGCCTCTGCCGAGCATGGCTCGGCACTACAAGGCTTGTTTTGCCGCAGCCGCGGCCTGCCCACGCAATTCAGGAATGGCCAGGCTTTCCCACAGGCTGCCGATACGCAGGCTGCCCAGCACCTGGATGCGTGATTCCACCCGGCCTTCGGCATCGATCAAGCTGCCGTCCGCCGCGGTATCCAGACCAATCCCATGTGGCCCGGCACGGCCCACGCCGCTGCCCAGCACCTGCTGCAACAGCGGATTGCGCATTGCCTGCGCGCGCATTTCCACGCCGGTGGCGTTGACCACGCATTGCACCTCCAGCTGCAGCGGCCGGCGCTGGCGGTCCTGTGCACCCAGACAGACGCAGGCGCCCTCGGCGACCGCGGTTTCCAGGCGGCCACGGTGCAGCTGCAGGCGGCCGGACTGCTGCAGCTCCAGCAGCTGTGCGTGCACAGGCGCGGCAATGCGGTGCCGGTGCACATCCCAATAGCGCACCACATGCCGCAGGAAGCGGCGCTGATCGTCCCCCGACAGGGTCTGCCACAGCCGCTGGCCCAGCGGACGGATCCGCTCCATCACGCTCTGCCAGGGAATATCGCGTGCTGCCGCCTCGGCCGCATGGGCACGCAGCGCGTGCATCCGCTGGCGTAGATTCATCGCCAGCAGCGGCTCGGGATCGTAATCGGCCGCCGCGCCCTTTGCATGCGGCAAGGGCAGCAACGCATGCCGCGACAAGACGTGGACGCGGCCGCGATGGCCGTTGGCCTGCAGGGTCGCGACGGCGTCGGTCATGCTCAGGCCGGAGCCGATAATTGCCACATCCGCCGTGCCGGCAATGCCGCCCAGCGCCGGGTAATCCCAGGCTTCCACGCGCAGGCTGGCAGGCAGACTGCCAGCGCCGCGTGCAGGCAACGGCCGCAGGGCATTGCCCACCGCCAGAATCACCCGCCCGGCCTGCACTGAACTGCCGGTATCAAGGGTCAGCAGCACGCCGGCGTCATTGGGCTGCAATGCCTGCACCCGCACCGCCAGGATTTCCAGCTGCGCCGGACTGGTATCCAGCGCCTGCTGCAGACGCAAGCGCAGGTAGTCGGCGTAATGGCGGCGCGGCACGAACTGCGAGGCCAGCTGTTCACGCGACAAGGCGGGAAAGGCCTGTACGTCACACAGATAGTCGAGGAAGTCCTCGGGTTGTTCAGGGAAGCCGCTCATCTTGGCGGCCGGCACGTTCAGCACGTGCTCCTCGCGGGTGGTGGCGTAGGCCACGCCACGCGCCAGCGGCAGGTTCGGCTCGATCACCAGCAAACGCAGTGGTTGGCTTGCGCCACGCAGTACACCGATGGCGGCAAGTACGCCGGCGGCGCCACCGCCAATGATGGCCAGATCACACAATGCAGGGGTATCGATAACACTCATCCGCCCGATTGTAGGCGATGCAGTACCCGCGCCTGATGCTGCCAGTGCATGTATTCATGCAGGCAGGGCGGGAACTTTTTCATGCCACTGAAACACAAAACCCGCCTTTCGGCGGGTTCTGCTTGGAACGGCGCTCAAACAACCCCGAAGGATTACTTGATCTTGCCTTCCTTGTACATCACGTGCTTGCGAACAACCGGATCGTACTTGAGGAATTCCATCTTCCCCGGGGTGTTCTTCTTGTTCTTGTCGGTCGTATAGAAGTGGCCAGTACCGGCCGAGGAAATCATACGGACCTTATCGCGCTTGCCTGCCATGATCGTCTACTCCTCAGACCTTTTCGCCGCGCGCACGCAGCTCAGCCAGAACGGAATCGATGCCGTTCTTGTCGATGGTGCGCAGTGCATGCGCGGAAACACGAAGCTTGATCCAGCGGTTTTCGCTGGCAACCCAGAAACGGCGCTCGTGCAGGTTGGGCAGGAAACGACGACGGGTCTTGTTGTTGGCGTGCGAGACGTTGTTACCCGTCTGCACTCGCTTGCCGGAAACTTGGCATACGCGGGACATTGCGCACCTCGGTAATGTTGATGACTTCCTTAGCCAGGAAGACGGCGGCCCCGGCGGTTACCCGCCACGCGTCATGGGATTCAAAAGGTTACGCCGACGAGGATGGCCAGATGACGTGTTCCCGGCCACCGATCCGGAGAATTCCGGACACAGCGAGCCGCGTATTATGCCCGCCAGCCCCCATCAGCGCAAGCCAAGCCCCAGCATTGGCTCAATCGGGGGCAAAAGACAGCTCGCGACGCCAGCGCAGCGGTCTGGCCGCCCTGCCCGGGTCGGGCGGAAACAGGGTCAGGTAGCCTGCGGCGATGGCCCGTTCACGCAGGCGCTCACCCACCCCTTCGGCCACTTCCACCTCGACCTGGGTGACCCTGCCCTGCGGGTCCACGTCCACCGCCCAGACCAACCGGCCGGACCATTGCTCCGGCGGGATGCTTGCATCGTAATTTGGCCGCCCCACCACATAGGGCTCAGAACGCAGCTGGTAGCGGGGTGAATCCTGCAACCGGTGATCGACGCGCAGGCTTGCATCCTTGCTGCGGCCATCGCCAAGCCTCGCCCGCACCGTCCAGTCTCCCGCCACCCCATCACGACCCAGGTCGGCGGGATAACACTGCTTGGTACCCACATAATCGGGATGCTGCTGCAACGACATCCGTGCCCCGCGCGCATCCAGAACCTCCAACTGCAGCCCACCTACGTCGGCCGCTTTCGCATTGGCAGCCACGCAGATCCGGTGGTCATGCCCGGCCTCTGTGACGAACTGCCTCACCTGCTGCCTGGCCAGCGCTCCCGCTGGCGGCTTGGACCAGAGGAACTCGATGTAGATGCTGGAATCCTCGGCGTGAGCATTGATCGCCAACATGCCTGACAACACACCGAACAGCCTCAGCACCGTCACGTCCATGGTTTCACTCCGATTCCCTTGCGCCCGGCCAACTCTAGAAGCCACCAACACCTAGGGCAAGTGCACGACAACGCAACAAAACGTCACCGCACCGCCCCATGTCGCCCGGGCAAGCGCAGCGCACCGGTGGCGATTCACGCACAATCACACACGCCAACCGTTGCCTGCCGCCCGGATATGCTCACCCGGAAGCCAACACCCGTTACGCCCATGGAGGCCAACCATGAAACTGCTGGCCCTGACCTATGGCACCGAAGGCGATACACGACCGCTGTCCATGTTGTGCCGCGGCCTGATCGATGCCGGCCACGAGGTCATCCTGCTGGCCTATGCCGGCACCCTCGGCAGCGCACAGGCACTGGGCGTACCCCACCAGGGACTGGAGGGCGACATCCAATCGGAAGTGACGGCCCTGGTAGCCAGTGGCAATGGCATACGCGCTGCAAGCAGCGGCTTGGCCGGTATCGCCATGCGCCATACCGCCAGTTGGATGCGCCAGGCCAACAACGCCGCCGAAGGTTGCGACGCCGTCCTCAGTGGCGGGCTGGCGGCCTTCATCGGCATGAGCGTGGCCGAGCATCGGCAGCTGCCACTGATCGGTACGGGCATGATTCCAATCACTCCCACACGCGCCTTTGCCTCATCCTTCCTACCGCCGAACCACGTGCCGAGCCTGCTCAACCGGCTGAGCTACCACCTGGTGAACCAACTGATCTGGCGCCAGTTCCGGCGACCGATCAACCAGGCACGCACACAAGTACTCGGCATGCCACCACGGCACTCCCTATGGCGCGATGTGCCCATGCTGTATGGCATATCACCCTGCCTGCTGCCCGCCATTACCGACTGGCCAAGCAACCACCATGTCTGCGGCCAATGGCGCGCCCAAGATGCGCAGACATGGTCACCTTCACCAGCGCTACAGGCGTTTCTCGATGCGGGTGAGCGGCCGGTTTACCTGGGCTTCGGCAGCATGATGGGCTTCGACCGCGAGGTGGTGCTGGCGGGTTTGCTGAAGATGCTGGACGGACGCCGCGTGCTGCTGTTTCCGGGATGGGCAGGATTGCCCAAGCAGCCATTGCCTGCCAATGTCCATGTGATCGGCAACACCCCGCACGAGGCGCTATTTCCGCGTACTTCGCTGGTCATCCACCACGGCGGTAGTGGCACCACCCATTCGGCCTGCTGTGCCGGCGTTCCATCATTGGTGATGCCATTTGCGGCCGATCAGTTCTTCTGGGCCGATCGGCTGCAGAAACTGGGGGTGGCACCGGCCGCGCTGTCTGCAAAGCGCCTGCAGCATGGGGAACTCGTTGCCGCCTTGGCGTTTGCCGAGCAAGCACAGACCCGCGCACGTGCTGCCGCATTGGGCAGACAAATGATGAGTGAGGATGGCGTAATCAACGCGGTGCGGCACATCGAGACACTACTGCGTCACTGAGCGCACAGCCGAGTGCGGTACAGGTTTTTCAACCCACCCCAACGATGAGGCCCCGCCAAAAAGCGATGAGGTTGAATACCCACAGTTGGTGGAGCGCGCACTGCTACGGGGCGTGACGCGCTCTGTGCCCACAGTACGGCTAACGCAATGGCCGCCCATGGCGGCCGTCATCATTTCCCCATGGCGGTTGTGGCGCCGCTCCGCTGCCCTTGCGGCACCAGAACGGTACGCTGCACTCCCGAAATGGTTGCCGGCATGCGACGCCTATCTGTAATTAGGCCAGTACCGCCCGACGCGGGCGGGTTGCGGGGGTGATACCCGAGCCAATCGGCTCACCCGATGCCGGCACCGCACGCTCCCTGCCCCACGCGCGGATACCTTCGATCTGCTCCGGTGCAGTTCGGGAAAGCGGCACCACGTTCTGGAAGCTGCGGCGGAATAATTCGTCATTAACCACACCGTCGCCGCGCAGATAGGCTTCCTTGACCACTTCGCGTACCGCTGACTCCAGATCAGAGCCTGCAAATCCATCGGACATCTCCACCAATTCGTCCAGCAAGGCTTCCTCCAGGACTCCTTCCTGCAAGCCCCTGCGTGCATAGATGCCAATGATGTCGCGGCGCTCCTCGGCAGTGGGCAGATCCACGAAGAACAACTCGTCGAAGCGTCCTCGGCGCAACAGCTCAGGCGGCAACCGCGATACGTCATTCGCCGTCGCCACCACGAACACACGGGTACGTGCTTCCTGCAACCAGTAGAGGAATTGCCCTACCAGGCGGGTGGACGTGCCGCCATCGCCATTGCCGCCCGCGCCTGCCAAACCCTTCTCAATCTCATCGATCCACAGCACGCAAGGCGCGACGTGATCAGCAGTGGCGAGCGCCTCCTTCAGCCGGCCTTCGCTCTGCCCCAGGTACTGCCCATGGATGGTCGACAGATCCAAGCGGTACAAAGGCAGCTGCCAGTCATGCGCAATGGCCTTGGCCGACAGGGATTTGCCGCAGCCCGGCACCCCAACCAACAGCACGCCGCGTGGCGGCCGAATACCACGTTCACGCAGATCCGCCGTCAGCAACGGCCTCTCGCGCTGCAACCAGGCCTTGAGCCCGCCCAGACCACCAACGGTCATCTCCGCACTACGCACCGAGACCCGCTCAATGCCACTGATGTCGGCGAAAATCCGGTCTTTGGCCGACATCAGCTCAACCATATCAGCCTTGCTGATGCGCCCGTTCACCAGCAACGTGGCAATGATGTTCTCCGCCTCCAGCCGCGACACACCGGCAAGTATCGCCGCTGCACGGGCCACGTCCTGGTCATCCCACTCAATGACGAACTGCCCCCGATAGGGGTCGATCTGCTCCCGGATGATCGCCGCCATCTCGTCTTCATTCGGTGCCGACAACTGCGCAGACATGCCCAGCCGCTGCAACTGCCCGAATATCGGCTTGCTGGTAACAACCACCAGGGAACCACCATGGTCGGCGGCCAGCATCACCACATCGATCAACTGCCTTGAAGAGGCAGTGTCATCCTCCATGTCCGACACTTCGGTCAAAACGAAGCTCAGGTTCTGCCGCTGAGCCATCTGCTGGCTTGCGAAATCCACCGCGCCGATGACCGAGCGGTCCTCATTGACCACCCGCCCGGTCGCCAGCTCGCGGGTGCCCTGCGAAAGCGTATGCACGTAGAACGGAGCACTCAGGTTGCCGGCCACCTCGCGCAGGATATCCAGCACGCGCGCCCGCTCGGTGCTGCGGATCGAGATGAAGGGAACCCGCGCCTTCAGGTAGCGGGTCAATGTTGCTTTGAACTCAACTGCGTCTGTCATTTTCAAACCAGGAAAGAGCGCCGTCGCGACGGCGTTGGCAAAGGTGTCGCATCACTCGCAGATGCGCCGGTGGCCGCCGGCGCAACCATGGTGCTCGAATGGAAATGCCGCAGGTCATGGTGACGCAGCGTTCTGAGCAATGCCTCGGCATTCTGCCTGCGGGCGCTGTCCTCCAGTGACTGCTGCATCCGCTGGGCAACCTTTTCGAGCAGCTCCAACAGATGCTTGCGCAGTACGTCCGGCAACGCTGGCACGCATGCCAGCCTATGAAGCAACCCAAGGTGACGACGCGCATCCAGAAGCGCACGCACCACCTCGACCTCATCCCGGCTGTAGCTGAAGCTGCGATCCAGCCGCACAGACAACGCCTGCACCCTCAAATCGAGCACGGCATGAATGCGCTCACTGAACAACGTGGCGACGCCTGGCGTCCAGTCAAGCTGGCCTTGCGCCATCGACAGCAATACGGCGTCATCGTCATTGCCTTGCGCAAACCGCTCCAAGGCAATGCTCCAGTCGGCATAGGTGCGCGGAGACAAAACCGACATCACACCACTCAGCGCCGGCGACGGACAAAGCCGTTGGCGGGCAGCAGGTCCCAGCCAGGCAATGCACCCGCAAGCGCGTCCATAACCGGCGCGGCAGTTTGCACTGCGGCGACAGGGGCAGGCTCTGACTTCGGCAGGGACGAGGCCGCCCCCTCCAGTGGCAGCGGCGGTGGCAAGGTGCCATCAAGCAATTGACGTGTCATTTGGTCTTCCTCAGGCAGTAGCCAGTACGCGGCGGGTGTTGTCGTGTCCGCTCAAGGCGAACTGCTCCGGACTGATGGACTCAAGCAGGGCGGGCAAGGACTCGGCCTGGGCGTCGCGTTTGGCCAGTTCACGCCGGACCTCAACCACTTCGGCCAGGCAGGCTTTCAATACCTGCAGCGCGTGTTCGCGTGTCTGCTGGAACTGCGCTTTGACCCGTGCGCGCACGTTGTCCAGGTTCTTATAGGCAAAGCCCACCCACAACAACAAGCCAGCACCCATGGCCATTGGCACCAGTGCACCAAACCCCGCAAGCAACAACAGGGCCGCCAAGCCGACACCCAACCAATGCAGCACCCCCAGCTTCACCTTGGCCAATGCGGCCTGCAGCTGCTGATCGATATGCGCACCGAGCGCGGCCTCCAACTCCTGCTGGTTGCCGCCGTCACGTGTCACGCCTGTCCAGTCCAACACCTTGAGGGCGATGTCCACCGGTACCTGGGCGCGGATCTGCGCGGTCAAGTCCTGATGAGCATCCAGAATCCACTCGCGCGATTGTGCCGTGGCGAAGCGCTGCGTCGCGCGCGAGGCATGGCTGGTCTCCGGATGCATTGCTGCATTGGTCAAGAGCTGGGTGAAACTGACCTGCTCCTCCAGCGTCTTTTCCTGAAGATCAAAGCGCTTCTGCGCCATGACCCGGTCACCACTCTCGGAAATGATGAGACGGCACATCTCCTCTTCCCGGCGAAGCGGAAGTTCGTCATCGTCAAAATGCGAAACCAGCTTTTCCAGCAGCCTGTCCACGTCGCCAACAAGACTGTTGGTGGCCTTTGCAGGCCCGGAGAACACCGCTTCGAAATGCTCAGTGACCACTGCATGGGTGGCGCAGCCATTGAGCGAAGCCTGCAGCGCAGGCCAGGTCACGCTGTGTTCCTTCAGCGTTGCAAAGCGTTCGCCATCATCTGCATTGGGCGTCTTGAAGCGCAGCGCATCTATCCATTGGGCACGTTGCTCCTCGACAAAGCCCGCCCGCTGGGAAAGCTCATCCACCCACTCCGCGGTGCGTTTGATGCAGGCCTGTGCTGTCTCCAGCCCGAAGACGCCCCCGGCAATGGCGTCTATCAAGACCACCGTCTGGCGGTCCAGAAGCACCGGATTCTGCTGCGCAAGATAGCGCTCCATCCATTGCTGGGCCGCACCAAGGCGCCCGGCACGACGGCATACCAGAGCAAACAGGAGACTGGTTTTTTCATCGTCACGGCGTACCGCCTCGGCCAAACCACGCTCGGCCAGCTCGCGGTTGTCATTGAGCCAAGCAGCCAAGGCCACCAGTGCCGGCGCCAGCCAATAACCCGGCGCCGCTAACATCAACTGCTCGGTTGCGGCGCGGATCGTATCCTGCCGCACCAACCTGATATCCGCCGCCTGCAGAATGCCGGTCGTCTGCCGCCTCACCTCACCATGATGGCCAAACCGCGACTCCAGTTCCTGGCGGATCTTGACATGGCGCGTCTCCGCCAGCCCAAGCTCCTTGGCCTTGGCATCGGCAGCCACGAAGGCATCAAATGCCCGCTGCAACTGCTCCAGTCTGTCGCGCGTGTCTTCGACATTCGACTGGACATAGCCCACCTGGTTGCTCAACGACTGGATGTCGCCATTGATTGCCCGCAGGTTGCTGCTGATGGCGGAAAGGTCCGCCATCTGAATGATCCTCTGCCCGCTCATTACGTTCCTTCGATGATTGCCGTTTTTCCGGATTCACTGACCGCCACCATGCGTGCTGCGTATACCTCGATGAACGCATAGGAACGGTGCAAGGCCAGCATCCGTGCTCTTTCAAGAGATAGCGGCAGCGTTTGACCAAGCTTGAAGTGATCGATGATGAAGCCGCCAAGCGCGAGGGTATGCACCTCGTAGGGATGGCCCAGATAGCAACGCGATACGATGCCAAGGAGCTGCTCGTCGGCAACCAGTGCCCCAAGCTCCTTGTCGATGACCGCCTTCAGGGCATCCAGCGCCTGGCGATCATGTACATGCCCGCCAGTGTCCAATCCGGCCACAGCCTTTACGTACTCAGCAGAACGCGGCTGCCGCAATGAATGCAACCTCACTTGCAGCGACTGCATTGTGCCGACCGAAGCGCGGCTGCGATCCAGCAACGGGGCGGTGGAAACAACGGCCTCCGTGCCGGTCAAAAAACGTCGAACCATTCCCCTGTTCCTACCCTTCGCATTCATTGCGACGGCAACGTTATCAGTTTGGAAGCGGCCCTCCAAGACATGCGCTGCGCATGTCAGGGAGAACCTTACAAACCCATCGTGTCACCTTCCGTTCCGGTGCAACCAGCGGTACAGCACCGGTAATACCAGCAAGGTCAGCAGGGTCGAGGACACGATGCCGCCGATCACCACAGTCGCCAGTGGTCGCTGCACTTCCGAGCCGGCGCCTACGTTGAAGGCCATCGGTACGAAGCCCAGCGATGCCACCAGTGCGGTCATCAGCACCGGCCGCAGGCGGCCGAGCGCACCTTCGTGCACGGCCACATCGAGGCTGCGGCCCTGTTCGCGCAGGTGGCGGATGAAGCTGATCATCACCAGGCCGTTGAGCACCGCCACGCCGGACAGCGCGATGAAACCGACGCCGGCCGAGATCGACAGCGGAATGCCACGCAGTGCCAGCGCCAGCACGCCACCGGTCAGCGCCAAAGGCACGCCGCTGAACACGATGCTCGCATCGCGGGCCGAGCCGAATGCCCAGAACAGCAGCGCGAAGATCAGCAGCAAGGTCACCGGCACCACCACCGCCAAACGCTGGCTGGCCGAGATCAGCTGCTCGAAGCTGCCGCCGTATTCCACCCAGTAACCGGCCGGCACTTTCACCTGTGCGTCGATGGCCTGCTGCAGCTCGCTGACGAAGCCGCCGAGGTCACGGTCACGCACGTTGGCGGTAATGACGATGCGGCGCTTGCCGTTGTCGCGGTTGATCTGGTTCGGGCCCTCGCTGCTTTCAATCCGCGCCAGCTCACGCAGCGGCACCGTGCGTGCATCGCCACTGCGCCAGCCACCGGCACGGCTGGATTCGTCCGCACTGTCCTGGGCCAATGCAGGCTCCAGTGATACCGGCAGATCGGCCAATGCCGCCGGGTCCTGCCGAATGGCTTCGGGCAGGCGCACGACAATGTCGAAACGTCGGTCACCTTCGAACAACTGCCCGGCCACACGTCCGCCCACCGCGGTGGAAACCGTGGATTGCAGCTGGCCAGGGTTGAGCCCGTAACCGGCCAAGGCCGCGCGATCCGGCGTTACCGTCAGCAAGGGCAGCCCACTGGTTTCCTCCAGGCGCACATCGGCCGCACCCGGCACTTTGCTGGCGACCGCGACGATGCGCTGGCCTACCTGCGCCAGCGTGTCCATGTCATCGCCAAACAGCATCACCGCCACGTCGGCACGTACGCCGGAGATCAACTCGTTCATGCGCATCTGGATCGGCTGGGTGAACTCGTAGTTGTTGCCAGGCAGCTCCTCAACTGCGGCTTCCAACTCGGCCAGCAGCTGGGCACGCGGCTTGCGCGGGTCCGGCCACTGCTTGCGTGACTTCATCATGATGAAGGTGTCTGCCACCGACGGCGGCATTGGATCGGAGGCGACTTCCGGCGTGCCGATCTTGGAGAACACCTTGTCCACTTCCGGCAGCTGCTGCAGGCGCGCTTCCACCTGCTTCTGCATGTTCACCGACTGCGTGAGGCTGGTGCCGGGAATGCGCATGGCATGCATGGCGACATCACCTTCGTCGAGGTTGGGCACGAACTCGCTGCCCAGCCGCGTTGCCAACAAGCCGCAACCGATCACCAGTACCAAGGCACCGGCAACCACCCAACGCCCGCGCCGCATCACCCAGCTCAACAACGGCTCGTAGCGTGCGCGCAGCCACGCCATCAACCGGTTTTCCTTTTCCTCCACGCGTCCGCCGAGGAACATCGCAATCGCCGCCGGCACGAACGTCAACGACAGCAGCATCGCGCCGCTCAGCGCCAACACCACGGTGATCGCCATCGGGTGGAACATTTTTCCTTCCACGCCGGTCAGCGCGAAGATCGGCAGGTACACCGCGGTGATGATGCCCAGGCCGAACAGGCTGGGGCGGATGACTTCGGCGGTGGCGCTGGCGGTTTCAGCAAAGCGCTCCTCGCGGGTCATGGCGCGGCCCAGCGCATGCGTGCGTTCGCCAAAGCGGCGCAGGCAGTTCTCGATGATGATCACCGCACCGTCGACAATCAGGCCGAAGTCCAGCGCACCCAGACTCATCAGGTTGGCCGACACACCGCCGCGTGCCATGCCGGTGAGGGTGAACAACATCGCCAGCGGAATCACCGCGGCGGTGATCAGCGCTGCGCGGAAATTGCCCAGCAACAGGAACAGCACCACGATCACCAGCAGCGCGCCTTCCAACAGGTTCTTGGCGACGGTTTCGATGGTGCGATCCACCAGCGCGGTGCGGCCATAGCTGGCGGTGACGGTGACACCTTCGGGCAGGCTGCGCTGCGCCTGTTCCAGCTTGGCGGCGGCCGCCTGCGCCACCTCGCGGCTGTTTGCCCCGACCAGCATCACCACCGTGCCCATCACCACTTCATGGCCATTCTGGGTAGCGGCGCCGCTGCGCAGCTCCGGCCCTTCGCCCACCTCGGCCACGTCGTGCACATGGATGGGCACGCCTTCGCGCCGCGCCAGCACGATGTTGCCGATTTCCTCCAGCCCGGCCACCTGCCCCGGCACCCGCACCAGGAACTGCTGGCCGTTACGCTCGATGTAGCCGGCACCGATGTTCTGGTTGTTGCCTTCCACCGCTTCAGCCACATCATCCAGAGTGAAACCGAGCGCACGCAGCTTGGCCGGGTCCGGGGTGATATGGATCTGCCGCTGGTAACCGCCAATCGTGTTGACCTCGGTGACGCCCGGCACATTGCGCAGCTGCGGCCGCACCACCCAGTCCTGCAAGGTTCGTAGATCGGTGGCGGTATAGGGCGAACCGTCGGGCTTACGCGCCTTGGGATCGGCGTCGATGGTGTACATGAAGATCTCGCCCAGGCCCGTGGCAATCGGCCCAAGCTGCGGGTCCAGGCCATCGGGCAACTGCGACTTCACCTGCTGCAGGCGCTCGGCCACCTGCTGGCGGGCGAAGTACAGGTCGGTGCCGTCCTTGAACACCACCGTCACCTGCGACAGGCCGTAGCGCGACAGCGAGCGCACCTGCTCAAGCTTGGGCAGGCCCGCCATCACCGTTTCAACCGGGTAGGTGATGCGCTGCTCGCTCTCCAAGGGCGAATAGCCATCGGCTGCGGTATTGATCTGCACCTGGACATTGGTGATGTCCGGCGTGGCATCGATGGACAGGCGGGTGAAACTCCAGCTGCCGATCGCAATCAGCGCCAGGGTAAGCACCATCATCATCCAGCGATGGGCAATGGCACTGCGGATGATGCGCTCAAGCATGTTGGCGCCCTCCGCGTTGGCTGCGGCAATCAATGTTCATGCGCGGCACCCGCCTTGCCGAGATCGGCCTTGATCACATAGCTCTGCTCGACCACTACCTGCTCGCCCACACGCAGGCCATCCTTGATCTCCACCTTGCCCGCATCACGCGCGCCCAGCGTTACCGGCCGCGCGGTATAGGTATCGCCGTCACGCACGAACACGACATCGCGGCCTTCCATGGTCTGCAAGGCCGACAAGGGCACAACCACCGCTGCCGGCTGCATCGCCACCACGATGCGCGCCTTCACCGCAGCACCGGGCCGCCACAGGCCATCGTCATTGCGCACGCTGGCGCGCGCCACCGTGCTTTGGCTCGCCGTGGCGGTGCCGGGCAATACGCGCTCCAGCATGGTGGCCTGGCTGACGCCATCGGTCATGCGGGTGACGGTCACCGGCACGCCGGCGGTGATGTGCTGGGTGTCGTTGCCGAAGATATGCAGGTCCACCCACAGTTCGGACAGGTCGCCGATTTCAAACAGCGGCGTGCCCTCGCCCGCCACCGCGCCCACCTGCGCCTGCCGCGACAACACCACGCCACTGATCGGTGCGCTGACGCTGTAGGTGGTCAGGCTGAGGTTGCTGTCGATGCTGGCCAGGGTCTGGCCGGCGCTGACGCGATCACCCACGTTTGCACGCAGCGAACGGATCGGCCCGGGGAAACGCGCCATCACCTGCGCCACGCGCCCATCCACCGGCGTCAGCAGGCCCTGCACTTCGTGCTCATCGGCAACGGTGCCGGCCTGCGCGGCCGCGCTGCGGATGCCGGATTGTTCGGCCATCGCCGCCTTGATGGTGGTGCTGTCGGCCTCGGCTTCTTCGCCTTCTTCGTGGGCGTGACCGTCTGCATCACCGCCCTTTTCTTCACCATGCTCATGGCCAGCGTCTTCTGCGGCACCGGCACCGGCTTCAGCCACCGGCTTTGCACCGCAACCGACCAGCAACAAACTCATTGCCAGCACGCCGGCAGCTACAACATTCATCGGACGGCTCATCGTGCGTTCTCCACGGCAACGTTTGCATCGGTGGCCAGCATTCCCTGGCCGGTAAGACGCTGGATTTCTATCAGCGCGGCGTGTGCGGTGATGGCGGCATCCAGCTGGCGCTGGCGCGCTTCGATACGCATGGCCTGCAGCTGCGCCCATTCCATATAGCTGGCGGCGCCGGCACGCCATGCACGTTCGGCAGCGCGTTCGGCCTTCTGCAGCTGCGGCAATACATCGGCCTGCATGCGCTGCACTTCCAGGCGCGCGGTGACATAGCGGCCGTGCGCCTCGGCCAGGGTGGCGTAGAGCTGCTGCTGCCGCGCCTGGCGTTGATACGGCAACAGCGCGAGGTCAGCCTCGGCCTCGCGGATTTCCGGCGCGGCACGGCGGGCGCTGCCCAACGGAATGCTGAAGCCGCCAACCAGCGAGGTGGTGTTGTCGGCGCGGCTGTTGCGCACGCCGGCCTGCCAGTTCCAATCCGGGCGGCTGCGCGTGCGCACCAATTGCAGCTGGGCTTCGCGGATGCGCTGCTCGCCGAGCAGTTCGGCCAGTTCGGGTGCGCGCTGCAGATCATCATCGAGCAGAGCGAAATCGCGCAATGCAGGCAGCTGCAGCGCATCGCCGCTCACCGTTTTGAAGTCAGACGCACGTGCGCCCCACAAGGCGGCCAGCGACAGCCGCGCTGCACTGGCTTCTTCAATTGCACGATCGCGGTCCAGTTCGGCCTGGGCCAGCATCGCCTGCGCGGTGAACAGCACCGACTCCGGCGAAGCACCGGCCTGCAGGCGCAGACGCGCGGCATCGACGGCACGGCGGCGTTGTTCGATATCGGTGTTGGCGATCTGCAACGCCGATTGCGCATGCGCAACGGCGAGGTAACGGCGAGCGGTTTCGGCCAGCAGATCGAGTCTGGCGGTGGCGCGTTGCGGCGCCAGCGCATCGATGTTGGCCTGGGCCAACATGCGGCGGGCGTCGAGCTTGTCGCCCCGTTCCAGCACGCCGGACAGACTGACCGTGGCTTCAGCGCCCTGCACACCGCGGGTATCACCGCTGCCGAGCAGGTTCTCGAGCTCGACACCCAGTTGCATGGGCGGGCGCAGCAGTGCTGCTTCACGACGGGCTTCAAGTACGGGACGCTGCGCGTCGATCAGGCGCAGGTCGGGGTGATCAAGTGCAACGCGGACGATGGCATCGTCCAGCGTCAACGGCACAGCAGACGCTGGCACCTGCGCATACGCGCGCGGCACCAGCGCAAAGGCGGCAACAGCCGCCAGGCGCATCCACATGGGTTTCTCCAGATAGCAGGTTCAGACGTGAGGGCCGGCCATGGGGCCGGGACGTCAAACGGCTATCGGGGGGCGGAACAGACTTTCGGTCGGGTGCGAGACCGCTTGCGTGCCCAGGCTGACCAGCGCCTGCTGCGCGGGTGGCGATGACAGGCTCCAGGCGGGAGTGACGGTCGGGAGTACGCCGCCGTGACCGTGGCAGTCCACGCAATGCACCAGCGCGTGCAGCAGCGCGTTGGCGCTGTCTTCGGCATCCGGGGCCATCGCCAGCTTGGCGTCATCGTGTTCGTGCACATCGGCGCCGATGTCGGTGTGCGCCAGCATGTGGATGTCGGTCAGTGCTGCAGCCAGCGAGGTACCGAACACGCCAAGGCCGACCAACACCAGCATAAGCAGGCGTAGCAGGTACAGGCGGCGGTGGCGCAGGGATTGCAGCATCGGGCCAGGTTAGCCGGTGCTGGTTGGGTTACACAATCGCAGAGCGGTTGCGATGGTTCAGGCGGGGGCTGTTGCCCCTCCCCTTTGGCGCAGCCAAGGGGGAGGTTGGGAGGGGGTGGCTTTGCTTGTGGCTTTCGCGTGTGGCTTTGGGTCACTGCGAAGAGCACCCCTCCCCAGCCCTCCCCTTGGCTATGCCAAAGGGAGGGAGCAGAGCCTTACTTCGCCGCTTTGCGCTCGGCGATATAGGCGTGGATCTGCTGCTCCAGCACCGGCAGTGGCACCGAGCCCTGCGCGAGCACGGCGTCGTGGAAACCCTTGATATCGAACTTGTCGCCCAGTTCCTTCTCGGCCTGTGCACGCAGCTTGACGATGGTGATCTCGCCCAGCTTGTAGCTCAGTGCCTGGCCCGGCCAGGAAATGTAGCGGTCAACTTCGGTGGTCACTTCATGCTCGCTCAACGCGGTGTGGTCGCGCAGGTAGGCAATTGCGCGGTCGCGGTCCCAGCCGTAGTGGTGCACGCCGGTGTCGATAACCAGGCGGCAGGCGCGCCACATCTCGTAGGTCAGGCGGCCGAAGTCTTCATACGGCGTCTGGTAGATGCCCATGTCGACGCCGAGCTTCTCGGTATACAGGCCCCAACCTTCGCCATAGGCCGAGATATACGCGGTGCGGCGGAACTCGGGCTGGCCGGTCTGCTCGGCCGCAAGTGCGCCCTGCAGCGCATGGCCCGGGTCGGACTCATGCAGGGTCAGTGCAGGCAGGTTGTACAGCGGGCGCGCCGGCAGGTTGTAGGTATTGAGCCAGTAAGTGCCCATGCCGCCACGGCCAGCGGTCCAGAACGGGGCGATGTCCGGCGGCACCGGCACGATGGTGAAGCGGGCGCGCGGCAGGGTCATGAACTTGCCGATCACGCCGTCCACGCGCTTGGAGATCCACGCCGCGCGCCACAGCAGTTCGTCAGGCGTCTTGGCGTAGAACTGCGGGTCGGTACGCAGGAATTCGAGGAAGTCGGCAAAGCGGGTCTGCTCGCTTTTGCCCTTGAAACCCACCTTGTCGATGATGGTGTTCATTTCCTGCTGGATGCGATTCACCTCGGCCAGTCCCTGCGCATGGATCTGCTGCGGGCTCAGGTCCAGCGTGGTGTATTCGCGGATCTGCTGACGGTAGAACTCCTTGCCGCCGGGCATTTTCTCGGCCGCCAGGGTGGTGCGCGACTGCGGCACGTATTCCTGCCGGTAGAAGGTCAGCAGCTTGCCGAAGGCCGGCACCACGCTGCCGCTGATGGCCTGCTTGGCCTCGGCCTGCAGCTTGGCCTGCTCGGCGGCCGGGATGCTGTTCGGCAGCTTCTTCAAGGGCTCATACAACGGCGACTCGGTCGGGTCCTTCAATTCGGCCACGGTCGAGATGGAAACATCGCGCCCTTCCAGCACCGCGCGCGGCACGCTGAAACCGCGCGCCAGGCCGGCGCGCATGTTGACCATCTGCTGGTCGAAATAACGCGGCACATCGTTCAAACGCGCGATGTAGCTGCGGTAGTCCTGCGCGGTCTTCATCTCGCGCCGGGCCATGAAGCTGAGGTTGGACCAGAACGAGGAATCCGAGTTGAACGGCATCTCGTAGCTGCCCAGCCGCACTTCTTCGGCCAGGCTTTCAACCTGGTATTTGTAGATGGCGTAGTTGACCTGGTTCTCGGCCGACAGCTTGGCCGGGTCGATGGCCTTGAGCTGGGCCAGTACCTCGTCCCATACCTTCAGCCGCGCCTGCTGTGCAGCGGCGCTCACATCCGGCAGTTTGGTGCTGTTGGCCGGGGCGTCGCTGTCCTCGCTGGCTTCGCCGCCGCCGGTCTGGCGCCAGGCCCATTCCTTCTCGTAGATCGCCTTGAACTGATCATCGAGGCCTTGCGTGGCCAATGTAGCCGGGGCCGACGGTGCGGCGGCAAGGGCGGGCGTGGCACTCAGGCCAAGGGTAAGCAACAGCGCAACGGTCAACGGCGATTTCACGATCAGTATTCCCCAGGTGATTCATTCACCCCGATCATCGCATTGAAGCCGCCGCCCGACCTAGACGGATTCGGGCGGCAAACCTGCCGGTTTCGGGCACAGCCGCCCGCTCAGTGGCTGGCCTTGTCGCGTTGCCAACCGCGGTGCTTGATGTCCAGGCGTAGGCTGTACAAGGCGGTGAATGCCGGAAACAGGTTCTGCACCACGCCCACCGCATCCTGCTTGGACGAGAACACGAAGTAGCTCAGCGTCATCAGGCTGCCGGCCACGCTCATATACCAGAACAGCCGCGGAATCACCGGCTTGCCGGCGCGGCGCGAGGCCATGAACTGCACCAGCCAGCGACCGCCGAACATCAACGCGCCGGTCAGCCCGATCAGTTTCCACGGCGACATGTGCACGCCGGTCCACTCCAGCCACACCAGTGGTTGGTTCATGAAATCCATGCTCAGACCTCTTCCACGGCGGTGCGCTTGGAACGGGTGATCAGCCAGGCCACGCCCCGCAGGTCACGGATGCCGACCAGGGCGCGGCCCAGGTTGTTGTACTTGGACACGCCGCTGGTGCGGTGGCGATGGTTGACCGGCACGCTCACCGTCTTCCAGCCGGCGCGCTGCATCAGCGCCGGCAGGTAACGGTGCATATGGTCGAAGTACGGCAGGTCGAGAAACGCGGCGCGCTCGAACAGCTTGATGCCGCAGCCGGTGTCCGGAGTGTCATCGCGCAGCATGCGCGCGCGGATGGCGTTGGCCCATTTGCTGGCCCAGCGCTTGCTGCCCGAATCCTGCCGATTGACGCGCCAGCCGGCAAACAGTTTGACCTGCGCTTCGGCGCTGCCACGTGCGGCCAGCAGTTTGGGGATATCGGCCGGGTCGTTCTGGCCGTCGCCGTCCAGGGTGGCAATCCACGGCGCGCGCGCGGCCTTGACGCCGGTACGTACCGCCGTGCTCTGCCCGCTCTGGTTGACGTGGTGCAGTACCCGCAGCTCCGGGTTGGCGGCTTTCAGTGCCTGCAGTACCTGCAGGCTGTCGTCCTTGGAATTGTCGTCGACGTAGACGATCTCGAAATCGATCTGGCCGCGCAGGGCGGCGGTGATTTCGTTGACCAGCGGGGTGACGTTGTCGCGTTCGTTGAAGACCGGAACAACCACTGAAAGGCTGGGTTGGTTCATTGCAGTTTCCGCAAGTTTTACGTTTCAAGAAAGATCACGCTCTTCCAGAACTCAACTTGGCGAAAGCCGAGTCAGGCGCGTAACCCGAAGTAACTGCGACACCACTCCACCACTGGCGGCAAGCCTAGCTCAATCGGTGTGACCGGCTCGTAGCCAAAGGCTGCCTGCGCGCGCGCGGTATCGGCCATGGTTTCCACCATGTCGCCCGGCTGCATCGGCTTGTAGACCTTGTGCGCAGGCTGCCCCGCGGCGGAGGCGATCACATCGATGAAATGTTCCAGCTCCACCGGGGTATGGTTGCCCAGGTTGAACACCTGATGGGGTGTGGCCTGGGCGGAGGGGTGCGACAGCGCCCCGAGAATACCGGCGACGGTGTCAGAAACATGTGTGAAATCGCGGCGCATATGGCCGTCGTTGAACACATCGATGCTGCGCCCGGCCAGCACCGCGCGCGAGAACAGCAGCGGCGCCATGTCCGGCCGGCCCCACGGGCCATACACGGTGAAGAAGCGCAGGCCGGTGGCCTTCAGGCCATACAACTGGGCATAGGTATAGGCCATCAACTCGTTGGCGGCCTTGGTGGCGGCGTACAGCGAGCGCGGCTGGTCCACGCGCTGGTCTTCGGAGAACGGCGGCGTGGCCGAGTTGCCATAGACCGAACTGCTGGAGGCATACACCAGGTGCTGCACACCGCGGTGCCGGCACAGCTCCAGCATGTTGACGAAGCCGACCAGGTTGCTTTCGACGTAAGCGTGCGGGTTTTCCAGCGAATAGCGCACGCCGGCCTGGGCGGCCAGGTGGATCACCTGGGTGGGCTGGATTTCGTCGAACAGCGCGGCCAGGCCGTCGCGGTCGGTGAGGTCCAGCGCGCGGATGTCCAGCTGCGGGCACAGCGCCGCCACCCGGTCGCGCTTGAGCTGCGGGTCGTAATAGTCGTTGTAGTTGTCCAGCCCAACCACGCGGTCGCCGCGTGCGGCCAGTGCCTGGCAGGTGTAGGCGCCAATGAAGCCGGCGGCGCCGGTGACGAGAATGCTCATGCAGAAATTCCAGACAGGTGTTCGCAGGCCGGAGTGTGCCGGCCGGGTTCAATGATATTGCCGAGGTCGTTGTCACTCGGCAGATCGACAAGGGCGTCGCTGCCCTGGCGCGGTTTCAGCGCCATTTCCTGCGGGTACCGTGGCACCACGGACAGGAACTCGATGCGGGGGTGCGGGGCGACGTTTTCGCGCAGCACATTCAATAGCGGGCCGGAATGGCGCTCGCCATGCGCGCTGATCGCATCGGCATCGGCGCGGCCACGCGCGAGCGCGGAGCCGCTGCCCTGCGCATGGCTGGGGAGGCGGCTGCCGTCCGCACTGATCTGCGCGTTTACTTTGCTCATTCGATGCTCCGGTTCGTGGCCACGACCCATCGCGCTTGCCTCACCACATGGTGAGTGGCGCTTCCTTGGCCAGGGTTTCCTTGCGTTCCTTGCTATAGGCCCACCATGGCTGCGGCGCTTCGCCGCCCATGAAACGCACCACCGAAAGGAACACATCGATCACGCACGGATCATGCACCACGCCGGTCTTCAGACACAGCTGGGCGTACATATCGTAGGCATCACGCCCGCGCAGATGCGCGGGGACTCGGATCCCGATAAGACGGAGATCCTTTTCACAGGCCGGCCCGACATTCGGCAGGTCGGTCAGACGCAATAGATGATTGCGGTCGACCTTGGTGGGGTTCATTGCCTTGCGTGCACCTCGTTGGGAAAGGACTGCGTCAGCTGTTCTGGCGGACGCGCAGACGCTCCAGCACGCCGTCCAGCGTGTCCAGATCGGTGTAATGAATGACCAGTTTGCCCTTGCCGCCGCGGCCGTGGCTGATGGCCACCTTGGCGCCCAGCGATTCGGACAGTTCGGTTTCCAGCGATGCGATATCGGCCTGCGGCGCGGTCGGCGACGGCTTGGCCTTGCGCGCGCCCGGCACCTTGCCGGCGGCGAACTGCTGCGCGCGGTGCTCCACTTCACGCACCGACCAACCCTGCTCGGCAGCCTCTTCGGCCAGCTTGGTGGCCAGTTCCGGCGCCAGCGTCAGCAGCGCGCGGGCATGGCCCATTTCCAGACGGCGGGTTTCCAGCAGCACGCGCACGCCGATCGGCAGATCGATCAGGCGCAGCAGGTTGGACACCGAGGCGCGCGAGCGGCCAACGGCCTGCGCCGCTTCGGCGTGGGTCAGCGAGAACTCGCTGACCAGCCGCGCCAGTGCTTCGGCTTCTTCCAGCGGGTTGAGGTCTTCACGCTGGATGTTCTCGATCAGCGCCATCGCGATGACGGTGCGGTCTTCCAGCTCGCGCACCACCGCCGGCACTTCGTCCAGCCCGGCCAGGCGCGAGGCGCGCCAACGGCGTTCACCGGCGATGATTTCGTAGCGGCCGCCTTCGATCTGGCGCACCAGGATGGGCTGGATGATGCCCTGTGCCTTGATCGACTCGGCCAGTTCGGCCAGCTTGCCTTCGTCCATGTCGCGACGCGGCTGGTACTTGCCCGGCTGCAGCTGATCGATGGGCAACTTGCGCAATACTTCGCCGGGTTGCGGTTCGGAAACGGCAGCGACGGTGACCGGGGTTACTGCGCCCTTGGGGCCCAGCAATGCATCAAGACCACGGCCAAGACCGCGCTTTTTCGCTGCACTCATCAGACAGCCTCCACGGCCCGGGAGGGCTGCTTGCTTTCATTGTTGCGGCGGATGATCTCGCCGGCCAGGCCCAGGTAGGCAACGCCGCCGCGCGAGGCGCGGTCGTAGCCGACGATGCTCTGGCCATGGCTGGGTGCCTCGGCCAGGCGCACGTTGCGCGGCACGATGGTGCGGAACACGCGGTCGCCAAAATATTCGGTCAGCTGCGCCGACACGGCATTGGCCAGGTTGTTGCGCACATCGAACATGGTGCGCAGCACGCCTTCGATTTCCAGCGCCGGGTTGAGGTTGATCTTCAGCGCATCGATGGTTTCGACCAGCGCGCTGAGGCCTTCCAATGCGTAGTACTCGCACTGCATCGGCACGATCACCGAATCGGCGGCGGCCAGCGCATTGAGCGTCAGCAGCGACAGCGCCGGTGGGCAGTCGATCAGGATGTAGTCGTATTGATCGCGGATCGGCGCCAGCGCGCGCTTGAGCCGCTGCTCACGCTCGCTCTGGTCCATCAGCTGGATCTCGGCGGCGGTCAGGTCGATGTTGCCTGGCAGCAGGTCGAAGCCTTCCGGCGTGGTGACGCGCACCTCGGCCGCAGTGATCTCGCCCAGCAGCAGGTCACAGGTGGACGCTGCCACTTCACGTTTGTCCACGCCACTGCCCATGGTCGCGTTGCCCTGCGAGTCCAGGTCGACCAGCAGCACACGTTTTGGTGCGGCGGCAAGGGAAGCAGCCAGATTGACAGCCGTCGTGGTCTTGCCGACGCCGCCTTTCTGGTTGGCGATGGCGATGATGCGAGCCATGCAGGAGAGCCTCGTTGGCGAAGTTGGACTGGTCATTATGGGGGTAGCGGCGCGCAGGCGGAAACCGGTTTCCGGGCAAGAGGCGGCTTTAGGCCGGGAAGTCGCCCTGATTTGCACCGCATTTGCGGTTGCCCCCTCCCTTTGGCGAAGCCACGGGGAGGGTTGGGGAGGGGTAGCTTTTGGCTTTGGCCGGTAAGGCCCCTGCCGAGCATGGCTCGGCACTACCGCTTTAGCCCTTGCGCTCCACTACCACCAGATGGCGGTCGCCTACCAAGCCTGGCACCTGCAGCGGGCGTACTTCCAGCACCTGCCAGCCCGCTGGCAGCTGGGCGATCTCTTCGTGCGGGTAGACGCCCTTCATCGCCAGCAGCTGGCCGCCGGGGCGCAGCAGGTGGCCGCCGACCTCGATGATGCCAGCCAGGGTGTCCATGGCGCGGGCGGTGAGGTTGTCATAGGCGCCCGACTCGTCCAGCGCCTCGGCACGGGATTCAGCCACGCGGGCGTTGCCCAGCCCGAGCTGGCGCACGGCCTCACGCATGAAGCGGGCCTTCTTGCCATTGCTTTCAACCAGAGTGACCTGCAGTTGCGGATGGGTGATGGCCAGCGGGATGCCCGGCAGCCCGGGGCCGGTGCCCAGATCGGCCAAGCTGCCAGTGCTGACATGCGGCGCCATTGCCAGCGAATCCAGCAGATGGCGGGTCACCATTTCGCGCGGGTCGCGCACGGCGGTGAGATTGTAGGTGCGGTTCCAGCGCACCAGCAGGGTCAGGTAGGCCAGCAGGGGCTTGGCCAAGGCAGCATCCAGGCCCATGGCTTTCAGGCCGTGGTCGAGGTCACTGGCGACTTCGCGCGGGAGAGTGGTGTCGTTCATGGCGGGGATTATCGCAGGAGTGGCGCTTTGGCTTTAGGCCCCCGTCCCTGCGCTGAAGGCCAGCTTTGCCCCCTCCCTTGTGCGCAAGCACAGGGGGTGAAGAAGGCCTGCTTGCGCGCCACTGGCGCGCGGCCTGATGAACGACCGAAGGCTGCGCCTTCGGGCCGGACGGGTTGGGGAGGGGTGCTTTGGACTTGAGCTTTGGATCTTTCGCGCAGGGTAAGAGCAACGGCAACAGCTACCCCTCCCCGGCCCTCCCCTATGCTGCGCGCAAGGGAGGGAGCAAAGCTACCCCTCCCCAACCCTCACCTTGGCTTCGCCAAAGGGAGGGGGCAGAAGCTACAGCGGGTACCACGCCAGCGCGGCGCGGAAATCTTCCGTCGCCTGCCACTCATATAAATGCCAGCGGGCCGCATCGCCCAAGCCTGGATCGCACCACACCAGCTGCAAAACGCCTTCAACATCAGGCGCAAAGCGCAGTTTCTCCAGCCCAAATGAGATGCCATGACCGTGTGCCTTGAGCAGCGCTTCCTTGGCGCACCACACGCGGAAAAACCAATGTTCGCAGCCGGCATCATCCAGGCCATCCAGCCAGGCGATCTCATCAGGGTGGAAGAAACGCCGGATCACCTCGCGCATCTGCCGGCGCGGGCGCTGCCGCTCCAGGTCCACGCCCAGCCGGGCGCCCTCGCCCAAGGCCACCAGCAGATGGCCGCCGCTATGGCTCCAGCCGGTGCCGTAATGCGCCAGTTCGCCGATCAGCCAGGGGCGGCTGCGCTCATCGCGGGTCAGCGGCAGCCCGTGCGGGGTGCTGCCCAGCTCGCGGGCCAGCAGTTCGCGTGCCTGCGGCTCCCCGCGGGTGCCCGGCAGGTGCGGCAGCAACCATACCCGCACCTGACCAAACTGCCAGACGGCCTGCGCGTCACTCATGCGCAACCGGCCATGACGAGGGTCAACAAGGATTTCACACGGCTCCGCGTTGACTGTACCCACCGCACCCTAGGTGCATATCGGCAGGGAGGTTCGCACATGGGCATCATCATCTGGTTGATTGTTGGTGGCGTCGTGGGTTGGCTGGCCAGCATCATCATGCGCCGCGATGCGCAGCAGGGCATCATCCTGAACATCGTGGTGGGCATCATCGGGGCCTTGATTGCCGGCTTTTTCTTCAGCGGCGGCAGCATCAATGGCGCAATCACGCTGCGCTCGTTCCTGTTGTCACTGGTTGGCGCGGTGGTACTGCTGGCCATCGTCAATCTGTTCACACGCAAAAGCGTGCGTTAGACGTTCTGGCGCCGATTCGACCAGGGCCCGGCTGGCAACAGCCGGGCCTTGTTTTTTCAGTCCTGCGCCAACTGTACCCAGGCCGGGGCGTGATCGCTGGGGCGTTCCCAGGTGCGCGGCTCGCGGTCGATGCCGGAGGCGACAGCGCGCGGCTTGAGCGCATCGGACACCAGGGTCAGGTCGATGCGCAGACCCAGGTCACGACGGAAACCGGCCGCGCGGTAATCCCACCAGCTGAAGATGCCGGCAGCATCGTTGTGCAGGCGGAAGGCGTCGTGCAGGCCCAGATCCAGCAACTTCTGCAGCGCGCCACGCTCGGCGGTGGAGGTCAGGATGTGGTCACCGTTCCACACCGCCGGGTCGTAGACATCGCGGTCATCCGGGGCGATGTTGAAATCGCCCATCACCACGAGCTGCGGGTGCTTCTGCAGCTCGGCGGCCACCCAGGCATGCACCGCTTCCAGCCAGCGCAGCTTGTAGGCGTACTTGTCGGTGCCCACGTCCTGGCCGTTGACCACATACAGATTGATGATGCGCACGCCATTGACGGTGCCGGCGATCACCCGCTTCTGCTCGTCCTCGAAACCGGGGATGCCGATCTGCACGTCTTCAATCGGATGGCGCGACAGCAGCGCGACACCGTTATAGGTCTTCTGCCCGGCGAACACGTTGCGGTAGCCCAGCTCCAGCAGCCGCGTGTCGGGGAACTTGTGGTCCTCCAACTTGGTTTCCTGGATGCCGACCACGTCGGGGGCAAAGTCGGCCAGCCACTGTTCCAGATGCGGCAGGCGGACGTTGAGCGAATTGACGTTCCACGATGCGATTTTCATGAACTTAATAAACCCATTATTCTCATATTCTTGCACGGCAACCGATTGCCTTTCTTTGATTCTAGCCGACCGAGTAGCCACCTGAACGACGGCCCCGCCTTCAGTAGCCGGGCTCCCTAGAGTCCAAGTGTCACTAACGACTTCCCGCAATTCAATGCCAAGCTAAATTAGAGGTATCCGGCTCGTGGTACTGAGGGAACTTGGCGGGCGTCAGCCCGCCAAGGCAGTCGTGAGGGATCTCGGTGTTTTAGCATGTGGAGCGAGGTCTCTACTTCACCTTGGCCCGTTTTCCCGGAGGCGGATCAATATCACCGGTGAAGATTCACATTGACATGCACGACATGAATCAGCTCTGCGCTTGCATGCTTGTGATGGCTGACATAGGCCCATTTCATTGGGTGATCGAATGTCGCTCCGTGCTGATGCACGGGCAGATCGGCATCTGCCTTTATACGCAAGCCAAGCACTAGTTCAGAAATGCCGGGCTTCTTGAAGTACTCGACGACATAGCCACGGCCTTGCCGACCAGTAGAGTAGCGGGAAGCCAACTGTGCGATCGCCCGTGCGTGATACGCGGGTCCTGCATAGATCTTCGCCTCAGCCAGCCGCTGCTGTGAAAACATCATGCTCTCGGACCTGATTGTTAGATCGACCCGCCCATTGCTGTATCCCTCACGCGTCACAGCAAGGCCCGGCATCCTCAGAGCTGCCGCCAGGAACGCTGACAGCTTTTCTTCACTATCAGCCGCTAAGTGATGGGCTTCCGCCTCCATGCGCTGAACACATTCCTCGAAATGACGGTCAAGAAAATCGTCGAACTCTTTCTCTGTTTTGGCTTGGAACAGTTCCCGCAACACTGGAAACCAGCCAAACAGCATTTTCAGACTATCACCCATGCGCAATCCTCTGTGCATTTTGAAGCGCCCAACGAATCGACAGCCGTTCAGTCCAGTCGTCGCCCTCCGGATCTTCCTGCGCCAGTAAGCGCACCTCGTCGAAGCTCATCGCCTGTGGAGTATCCGCGCTGCCTACACGGACAAACTCTCGATTCAGGATTCCGACGTCGTGGGCCGATAACAGATTCAGAACGGGAAACAGAACATGGCTCACCGACAACAAGCTGGTTTCTTCGATGAAGGCGAGATCGGCAATACCCAGACTGCTCCTTCCTCCCGCCGCCAATCTATCCAGCAGTATATCCACGGCTTGTGACCAGACCACCCCGGCACCGAATCTGTTTCGAACAATATCCAATGCACGAATACGGACGTTCTCTACGCCATTGGCTGGGTTCTGCTGGTACGTCACATCAAACACCATGTCCGTCAGCCAGCGTTTGAAGTTGGGGTTTTCGCTGAACTGCTTGAACAGTTCGGTGTGATCTGACAACAATTCCAGCACCACGCGGTTGAGCACTTTGTCGTGCTCCAACTTGGCGTTCTGCTTGTCGGAGTTCGCCTGCGCGTTCTGGTAAGCCTTGTCTTGTGCCACCCGCGCCGGTATCTCCTCTGCGATGACCTTGCGGATCTTGTCCTCGTCTTTCCACTCGATGTTGCCGAACAGATCATTGAAGGTTTTGATGATCGCGGAGAGTTTGTCGATGTCCGCCTCGCCTTTACCGCCACCATCACCCGGCGGTACTGGCTCGACTGTGGCATCTGCATCGGCCATCGCCATCTTCAACGCTGCTTTTGCCTCAACCCGGTAGCTGTCCATGTCGATGGTTTCCAGCACCCCCTTGGAGAGGTCTTCCTCTTTGGGTGCAGGTAGCTTTGGGATGAGGAAATTCAGGAAGATCGACAGCTTCTCCCACGTCGGGTGGCCGTAAGTCAGGATCGCGGCCAGGAAGCCGTAACTGCGCACAAAGGCCTTGGCCTTTCCCTTGAACTTGACCTGATCGTCCTCGCCGAGCTTGTCGGTATATTCGGCCACGCAGGCATCGAGGATGGGGTCTAGTTTGTCCCGATCCGCGCCACTCAAATACAGCGCCACCAAGTCTTCCACCTGCTGCCAGCTATACACCTGCAGGCCGTCAAGTTCGGCCTTCAGGTCGTGCAGTTTGTTGGCGTCAGTTTCACCAGTCTGAATGGTGGCGCGGTAGTAGTCCTGGAACGCCGCCTTCACCGCCTCGGCGTTGTCAGCGAAGTCGAGCACAAAGGTGTCGTGCTTCTGTGGGTGCGCCCGGTTCAGGCGGGACAGGGTCTGCACCGCCAGCACGCCCGCCAGCGGCTTGTCCACGTACATCGTGTGCAACAAGGGCTCATCAAAGCCAGTGACGAACTTGTTGGCGACGATCAGGAAGCGATGCGGGTCTTGCTTGAGGTTGGCCGGAATGTCCTTGCTCGGAAACCCGTTGAGATCAGCCTCGGCCTTCTTCTGGCCGCCAATCTCGAAGTCACCCGAGTACGCCACGATGGCCTTGTACGGACTCTTGATCCGTGTAAGGTAGTCCGACACCTCGCGCCAGTAGTCGATGGCCCGTGCGATGCCGTTGCACACGATCATTGCTCGCGCCTTGCCGCCGATCTTCTGTTTGCCCGCGACCTGCATAATGAAGTGATCGACCATGATCTCGGCCTTGCGCCGGATGGCCTTGTCGTGCGACTCGACGTAATGGCGGATCTTCTTCAGCGCCTTGACCTTGTCGAACTCCGGATCGTCCGCTACTGCCTTGGCCACTTGGTAAAAGCTGTCATAGGGGGTGTAGTTCTCCACCACATCGAGGATGAACTTCTCCTGGATGGCCTGCTTGGTGGTGTAGGTCAGTTCTTCGGGCGAGCGGAATTGCACCTTGTCGCCGACCAGAGTCTTCTCTCCGAACAACTCCAACGTCTTACTCTTGGGTGTGGCAGTGAACGCGAAGTAGCTGGCATTTGCGAGCAGCTTGCGGGAGGCGATGCGCTTCTCGATCTCGGCGTTGACGGCATCCTGCGTGCTGTCCTCTTCGAACCCCTCCTCGACGACCTTGCCCCCGAGGGCTTCGTGCATCCGCGCAGTTGTCTTTCCGCCTTGGCTGGAATGCGCCTCATCGATCAACAGCGCGAAGCTCTTGCCGGATAAGTCGCCCAGCTCATCGAGGATGAACGGAAACTTTTGCACTGTGGTGACGATGATCTTCTTGCCACGACGCAGGTACTCGCGCAGTTCCTGCGCGTTGTCGGAGTGGCCGACGATCGCGGCCACGTGGTCGTACCCTTTGATGGTGCGGGCAATCTGCGTGTCCAGCGCGCGTCGGTCGGTGATGACGATGATGGAGTCGAACTGCGGCGTCATCGGGTCGTCCTTGCGGCGCAACTCCACCAATTGGTGCGCCAGCCAGGCAATCGTGTTGCTCTTGCCGCTTCCTGCCGAATGCTGGATCAGATAGCGCTTGCCCACCCCATCGGTATGGGCGCGCCGCAGCAGCGCACGCACCGTACGCAACTGATGGAAGCGCGGGAAAATCTGCTTGCGTTTCTTGCGCTTCTTGCCGCCAGCGTCCGCCTCTTCCTCTTCCACCACCTGCGCGTAACTCTCGATGATGTTGGCCAGCGACTTGCGGGTCAGCACCTGCTTCCACAGGAAATCGGTCTTCAGTCCCTCCGGGTTGGGCGGGTTGCCTGCGCCGCTGTTCCAGCCCTGATTGAACGGCAGGAACCACGACGCCTTGCCCTTCAGCTCTGTGCAGAACGCAGCCTCCGCGTCATCGACCGCGACGTGCGCCACGCAACGACCTAACTGAAATAGCAACTCCTGCGGGCTGCGCGTGGTCTGGTATTGGACGATTGCGTCTGCCAGTGTCTGCTTGGTCAGCGAATTCTTCAACTCGAAGGTCAGCACCGGCAGACCATTGATGAAGATTGCCAAATCCAGCTCGTTGCCGGAATCGTTGCTATAGCGCACCTGTCGAGTGACGCTGAAGATGTTCCTGCCGAAGGCATCCGCTGCGGCGGTGTTGCCCGGTGTGGGTAGCAGCTTGTAGAGATCGACGTGAACCGGCCCGTGGCTCACGCCTTTTCGCAGCACGTCCACCACGCCGCGCTTGGTGATCTCGCCCTGCAGGCGGTGCAGGAACTGGGTGCGCTTGATGCCTTCCGCCCCCAGTTCCAGCATTTCCAATGCTTTAGGCTGGGTGGCCTGCAAGAAGGCCAGCAGCTGTGCCACATCCAGCGCCACATCACGGTTGTAGTCGGTGGACCTGCCCTGCACATAGCCGTTGTGGGTGGCGGCGAAATCCGTGGAAGCCAGCGCATGGCTGTACTCGGGCTGCAGCACACCAGTCAAGCCGCGTACCACGCGTGCCTCAAACCAACGCTCGGTGGTGTCAGTCTTCGCCATCGCCACCCTCCTCTCCGGTCATATCTTCCAAGTCATCGCCCAGTACGGCCAGCGCCGCGTCATCCACTACGTCCTCCGGGCCGGGTTGCCAGCCGCGTACATCCACTTGGCCCGTGACCACATCGGCAATCAGGCAGTCCCGGTATTCTCGGATGAGGGCGATTTCGCCACGAATTTTCTCGATGGCAACGTCCTGCTCTGCCGTCGCAGTTTGAAGCTCGTTCAAAATCTGATCCTGCTCACCCAACGGCGGCAGAACAATTCCGAAGTTCTTGACAAAGCCAAGCGGCACGCGCTGCTGACCCGCAGCTCCCGTCATCGCATCGGCTCCCAGCACGCGGAAGGTCCTAAGCGACAACAGCTTCGCTAGAAACGCCGGTCGAACTCGCTGCTCTGCCGCCCGGAGCACGATGAACTCCGTTGTGCCAAAACCGATCTCTGTCGGTAGCGTATCCAGCAACCCGCCCTTCCCGTTCTCGAAGCATGGGGTGATCTTCGCCATCACCACATCATTGCGGCGGAAGTAGGTGTAGCCCTCCCAAACGTCCGAGGTCTTTCTGGTCTCAATGCTTTGTAGCTTTCCATCCGTCGTGATGCATTCCATCGGCAGGAACGACACCGAGGCGTCGCTGAGTCGAAATGCGGCACTCTCCGAGCGAGACGGATTGAACGCTGCAACGTGTTTTAGCTTGCTTGTTTCCCAATGTGCGGGGATCTGCGGAATCCATTCGATCCCTGAATGACGCTTCTCTGTAGCGGAATTAAGCCCCTGTGTTACCGCACCCTCGATGATGGTCTGTTTCAGTTCAATCAACAGCGAAATGAGGTCGCGCCTAGTCTTGATAAAACGGGCGATGTGCGCGTCCTGTGCGCGCAGGTAGGCAACGATCTGGTCTTGCTCGGAGCGCGGGGGCTGGATCAGCGCAATGTCGAGGAACTGATTCGGGTATAGGCGTAGGCGCGAAGATCGGATGCCAGTCGAGCGCCCGATGTATTCGGCGATATAGGCCCGGGTACGCAATAGGTAATCGAGATACGCCGGGTTGAAGCTCTCGACGCGATGCGGGCGGTACACTCCATAGGCCGGACTGACGATGCCCACGTGCTTGCTAGCACCAAGCGCTGCCATCCACGCCCACAGGGTGTTGATGACGATGTCGCCGGGGCGGCACAGTTTGGAGCCAACGTAGCTCGCAGCCTTGAACATCGTGACCTTCTTTTGACTGCGTGGGGTGACGCCAGTGAGGTGAGACACCGACAGTAGCTCTTCCTGCCCGGTCTTCGAGCGCTCATCCACCTCACGAAAAAAGGTCTTGGCACGTTGCTCGTTCCAGTGTTCCGGCACAGAGGGCAACCAGCGCATTTTCGGCTGCCGGTAGCTCGGGTACGCGATCGCCGCCGTCATTACGCCCCCCCCACAATCTTGTGCAGCAATCCATCGCTCTGCCGCTCCAACGCGAGGATGTCGGCACGTATTTCTGTCAGCGTGCGCAGTGGCGCGGGCTTGTAGAAGTAGCGAGCGAACGAAATCTCGTAGCCGATCTGGGTCTTGTCCGTTGCGACCCAAGCGTCCAACGCGTAGGGCAGCACTTCGCGCTCGAAGAAGGCATCGATGCCGCCTTGTTCCTTCAACGGCACCTGCTCGGTATCGCGCAGCTCGCTGTCCGGCTCATACTCGACCATGAAACGATCCTTGCCCACAGTCTCCAGGTACGCACCATCAAAACCTGGCTCGAAATACTCGCCCTTCTTGAGCTTACTGCGTTTTGCGATGACCGGCGGCGCGTCCTCATCGCGCCAACTTACCGCCTTGTAGATAGCCTTCTTCTCCGGCGCGCCGAGCTTGTCGCCCTGAGCCTTGAGTGCGGCATCGAAGCGGGTGCGAAATGTGTTGTGGTCGTCGAACACGGCGCCGCCCAGTGCCTTCTGCGCTCGTTGCGCCACCTCCATCAACCCCTTGTCACGCTGCCATGTCGCGGCGTCGAGCAGCTTCTTGCGGCGCTTGGCGGGCACGGCCTTGCGCGCAGCGGGAGCCTCGCTGTCGTCACCGCTATCCGCTTCCTCGCTTTCGTCATCCTCGTCCTCGCCTTTCAGCCACGCCTCGATGGCTGGTTTGCACTTGGCGAATTCGGTGTAGACCGCGTCGCCATGGGTGGCATAGATCTCCGCACGCAGCGCTTCATCGCCGGAAGCGAAGCGCAGCGGCTCGATGCGTTCGTCGGAGAGCTGGCTTTTCAGGCGCAACGGGCGCTCGACGGTGATCTTCGAGTAGCCGAAATCCTGGGTGTCGAACCATTTGGACTGCGCGGCTTCCTGAACCCCGCCCAAATACCGATCAACGATACGGGCAATATCGGACTCACTCAGTTCGCAGTTCTTTTTGCCAAGGTTGCGGCGCAGCGGCCGGAACCAGCCGCTGGCATCGATCAACTGCACCTTGCCACGACGTGCTTCGGGCTTCTTGTTAGCCAGCACCCAAATATAAGTGGCGATGCCAGTATTGTAAAAGATGTTGAGCGGCAAGGCGATGATGGATTCAAGCCAATCGTTCTCCAGCACCCAACGGCGGATGTTGCTCTCACCCTGACCCGCGTCGCCGGTGAACAGCGCCGAGCCGTTATGCACCAGCGCGATGCGGCTGCCCAGCGGCGTGTTGTGTTTCATCTTTTGCAGCTTGTTCACCTGGAACATGAGCTGCCCGTCGCTGGAGCGGGTGAGGAGTTTGAACTCGGGGTTGTCCGCGTGGTTGACGATGAAACGCGGATCGTTCAATTCCTTCTTGCCGCCCATGCGCTCCAGATCGGTCTTCCAACTCTTGCCGTAGGGCGGGTTGGAGATCATGAAATCGAACTCGCGGCTGCGGAACTGGTCGGCGGACAGGGTTGATTTGTCCGCACCGCCGACGATGTTCTCGGCCTCCGCGCCTTGACCCTTCAGGAGCAGATCGGCCTTGCAGATGGCGTAGGTTTCGTCGCTGATCTCCTGGCCGAACAGGTGGATCGACACTTCCTTGCCGTGCTGCTCGGCCAGTTCGTGCAGTGCTTCCTCGGCCACGGTGAGCATGCCGCCGGTGCCGCAGGAGCCGTCGTAGAGCGAATAGGTGCTGGATTCGATCCGGTCGGCCACCGGCAGGAACAGCAGCTTGGCCATGAGCTGCACCACGTCGCGCGGAGTGAAGTGTTCGCCTGCCTCTTCATTGTTCTCTTCGTTGAAGCGACGGATCAGCTCCTCGAACACTGTGCCCATGCCGTGGTTGTCCAGCGCGGGCAGCTTTATGCGGCCATCGACATCCTTCACCGGTAGCGGTGCGAGATTGACCTTGGGGTCGAGGAAGTCGTCGATCAGGTAGCCAAGGACGTGCGAATCCACCAGCTTCTGGATCTGGTTGCGGAAGTTGAACTTGGTAAGGATTTCCTGCACATTCGGCGAAAAGCCGTCCAGATACGCAATGAAGTCATCGCGCAGGCGCTGCCCTGCCACGCTGGCCTTCAGCTTGGTCAGTGTGAATTCCGAGACGTTATAAAAGGCCTGGTCTGCCGCCATGCGCAACGCACCGTCCTGCTCAGCCACCTTATGAGTGTCGAGGAACCTCTTGCGCTCCAGCACTGCATTCTTGGTGGCTTCCAGTACGGCATCGAGCCTCCGCAGCACGGTGAAGGGCAAGATCACGTCACGATACTTGCCGCGCACGTAGACGTCGCGCAGGCGATCATCGGCAATATTCCAGATGAAGTCAGATATCCACTTCAGTTGACTGCTATCCACTGCTAATTCCTATTTGAATTCAATTCTCACCCGCCAAAAACCAAACCGGCTTGAGCGGCAAACGGCGGCGGGCGCTGTCATCCAGCTGGGCGTAATGGCGGGTCCACAGTTCGACCAGCTGGTTGGCGTCGATCAGGGTGATGCGGCGGTGGCTTTGGCGGGCTTCCAAGTCGGCGTCCTTGGTGAAGCCGGACAGGGCCACAAACAGGCCGACGTCGCCTTCACCCAGCACGGCCATGAAGCTGCGCAGGCCCATCACATCGATCTTGGGTGAGTTAGCGTTGCGTTTGACCTGCACCTTGATGCGCGGAGGGCGGGTGCCCAGCGGGTCGTTGTAGGCGATGACGTCCACGCCGCCGTCCTTACCGGGCGGGGCAATCCACGCCACGTGGTAACCCATGGCCGTGAGCAGCGCGCCCACCAACTCCTGGAAGTCGTAGGGCGGCATGTCGGCCAGATAGGCCTCGATCTCGGCCCAGGCCATTTCCTCGGCCTGCTCCAAGGTGATGCTGGCGGACTTTTCCACCGCCTCGTCATCGCCTTCATCGATTTCGATTACGGGCTGCGCCTTTTTCCATTTGTGGTACAGGCGTACCGCCTCGCGGTAGAACTGTTCGCCGTTCGGGTACTGCTGCAGGGCTTGGGCGCCTTCGGCGGTGATGCTCCAGATGCCCTTGTCCTTGACCAGCCAACCGGCTTTTACGGTGTCGACGGTGGCGAAGCGGACGATCTTCTCGAAGCGGCGCCCGCCGGTAGGGTAGTCGCCGGCTTCGTAGGGGGTCAGCTCGACCTGGGACGCCAGCGTTGCCAGGGCTTCTGCGGCCTTCATGCCGTCGGGCCGGGTTTGCAGGATGCCGAACAGCTTGCGTATCAGGTGGCCGGTCCGGGCCTTGGTTACTTCCGCCATGCTTCCCCTGCCTCGGTGGTTTGTTTCAGCCTTTTGGCGCCGTAATGGGTCGCCGGATTTGGCTGATTTATGTGAAGGGCCATGATAGCCGGGGTGGCTTGTGTATATCAGGCTGAACCGGCTTGGTGGTGGGGGTAACTGCTTTGTTCAAGACCTTCTGGGGCTTGGTTTGCTCTTGGGCAAAGGGCGTTGGGGGGCTTGAGACTTGGTTTTGCTGGCTGTTGCAATGCAGGGGGCCTGATTACTTACTTGACGCTTGGGCTGGGTTTTGCAGGGGGCGGAGCGCGAGCAAGATCAAAAGCCCCCCTTCCCGCCCTTCGGGCACCCTCCCCCGCAGGCGGGAGAGGGGACGGCGCTGGGGTGCTGCGGTATTGCTTGCGGCCTGGCGTGGCCGGGTGCCGCGGCAGTCTGCTCCCTCCCTTTGGACGCAGGCCAAGGGGAGGGTTGGGGAGGGGTGCTTTGGCTTTGGCTTTGGCTTTGGCTTTGGCTTTGGCTTTGGCTTTGGCTTTGGCTTTGGCTTTGGCTTTGGCTTTGGCCTTGGCCGCTTCGGCTTGCTGTCCCGCAGCTGAGGCAACGTCAAAAGCGCCCCCCCTTCCGCCCTTCGGGCACCTTCCCCCGCAAGGGGGAAGGGAGACTTCCAACTTTTGCTGCCTTCCCCCCACCCGCCAAACCCCGCAAACCACAACAAAACCTATCGGGTGAATGTCGGGGAATACACTTTTTCAGCCTTCCGATTCGCGCAGACTGCCTCTCAAAGTGAGGGGAAGCCATGCGTAGCAAGCTGTTTGTGCCCGGCGCACGTCCGGAACTGTTCGACAAGGCCTTGGCCAGTGCGGCCGATGCCCTGTCCTTCGATCTGGAGGATTCCGTCCCCGAGGCCGGCAAACAGGCGGCGCGTGACAACCTCGCCAGCTTCCTCGCCCGCGCTGATGTGACCACCAGCAGCAAGCTGCTGATCGTCCGCACCAATGCCACTGACAGCCCGCACTTCGCCGCCGATCTGGCCGCGATGGCCGTGCCCGGGCTGTGGCTGCTCAATATCCCCAAGGTGGAATCGGCCGCGCAGGTGCGCCAGGTTGCCGTCGCGCTGGAGCGGGCCGAGGCCGCCAATGGCGTGACCCGCCCGATCGGGCTGCTGCTGAACATCGAAACTCCGCGTGGTCTGCGCTTGGCCGCCGAACTCGCCGCCGCGCATCCGCGCGTGGCCGGCCTGCAGCTGGGCCTGGGCGACCTGTTCGCGCCCAATGGCATCGCCCGCACCCCGGCCAATGTCCACGCGGTGTTGTTTGCGGTGAAAATGGCCGCCACCGAAGCCGGCGTGTTTGCCTGCGACGGGGCTTGGCCGGATGTGGCCGATGCCGACGGCTTCCGTACCGAAGCCATGCTCGCTCAGCAACTGGGCTATATCGGCAAGAGCTGCATCCATCCGCGCCAGGTTGGCCAGGCCAATGTGATTTTCAGCGTGCCCGAGGCCGAACTGGACGAGGCACGGCGTATTGTTGCCGCCGCGCAGGCGGCCAGCGACCTGGGCCGCGGTGCGTTCCTGTTCGAAGGACGCATGATCGATGTGCCCTACCTGCGCCGGGCCGAAGCCCTGCTCGCCGGCGCCCTGCGCGCCTGATCTTTCCATCTGGCGGTTCGCCGCCATGCCGTTCATTACCGGGGTTCCATCCATGCCCACGCCCATGGCCACTGCGCTCGCCGCGCTGTCGCATCGCTTCTCGCTCGGCTTGCGCCTGCTTGTCGTCACCACCTTGTTGGCGCTGAGCAGCACGGCCTTCGCCGATGACGCACTGACTGCAGTCAAGACCGGCACGCTGCCGGCCCTGCCCGACGCCAAGCCGGTGCAGCAGTTGCTGGATATCAACGGCCGCCTGCTGGCCCGCTCCGGCGACAATGCCTGGCTGCTTGGAAAGAACGGCAAGAGCTGGACCCCAGCCAGCGGCATCAGCAACGAAGTCGTGCACGACATCGTGCGCAATGGCGACAGCACCTGGTTGCTAACCGGCGCCGATGCGCTGCACAGCGATCAGCTGCAACAGATCAGCCTCAAGGGCGAGACGCTGAGCAAGGGTCAGTCGCTGGCATTGCCGACGCCGTTGAGCAACGCGCATGCCACCGCGCTGGATGGTGTGCTGTTCGTGGCCGGTGTCGACGAGAGCGGCGTGACCCAGCTGTATCGCAAACCCGCCGATGCCGCGCAGTGGCAGCCGCAGCCGATATGGCCGGGTGCAGCCGCTGTGGTTGCAATGCAGGCGCAGAAAGGCGCGCTGTACGTGGTGGTCGGCAACAACGGCGCACAGCAGCTGCTGCGTTGGAACACCGAAAAAGGCTGGCACAACCTGCCCGCCATCGGCGGCGACGTGGTGCCCGGTTCGCTGCGTGCACTCGGTCAGGCGCACTTGTTGATGCAGGTGACCGACGCGGTCGGCAGCAGCCATGCGCGTACCTTCCACACCATCACCAGCGCCTGGGCTGACCTGGCCGATACCGCCGCCAACGCGCCACTGGCCAGTGCCAGCCTGGGCAACGGCCTTGCCTGGGCCAATGCCGACGGCAGCCTGCATACCTTTGAATTGCAGAGCGGCAAACACCTGCTGGGCTGGCTGGACTGGGCGGTGATCATCGTCTATCTCGGCGCGATGCTGGGCATGGGCGCCTACTTCTACTTCCGCGAAAAACGCGCCAGCACTGCCGATTTCTTCGTCGGTGGCCGCAGCATTCCGTTCTGGGCTGCAGGCGTCAGCCTGTACGCCACCAACACCAGCTCGATCAGCTTCATCGCCATTCCGGCCAAGGCGTTCGAAACCAACTGGCAGTACCTGACCAACAACCTGATCGCGGTGGTCGGCCTGATGTTCGTGGCGGTGTGGATCGTGCCGCTGCTGCGCCGCTTGGACCTGATGAGCGTGTTCTCCTATCTGGAAACCCGCTTCCATCCCGCCATCCGCATGCTCGCCAGTGCGCTGTGCATCGTCATGCAGATCGGCGCGCGGATGAGCGTGGTGCTGTTCCTGCCCGCGCTGGCCATCGCCACCATCACCGGCATCAACGTGGTGTGGAGCATCATGATGATGGGTGTGTTCACCATCCTCTACACCGCGATGGGCGGCATGAAGGCGGTGATCTGGACCGACTTCGTGCAGGTGATCGTGAAGATGGGCGGCGCGATCTTCGCCATCCTGTTCATCGTCTGGACGCTGAAGGGCGGCTTCGGTGAATTCGTCGCCACTGCCGCGATGGAAGACAAGACCAAGCTGTTCGATTTCAGCTTCGACCTGACCAAGGCCACGGTGTGGGGCTTCATCTTCCTGGTCGTGTTCGACGTGGTGCTGACTTTCCCCAAGGACCAGGTGCTGATGCAGCGCACCCTGGCCACCAAGTCGGACAAGGAAGCCGGCCGTTCGATCTGGGCGTTCGCCGCGATCATGATCCCGGGTGGCTTCATCTTCTACGGCATCGGCACCGCCTTGTGGGTGTTCTACAAGAACAACCCGCAGCGTCTTGACCCGCTGCTGCCGATCGATGCGACCTTCCCGCTGTTCATCGCCGCCGAGCTGCCGCCGGGTGTCACCGGCCTGATCATCGCCGGCGTGTTCGCAGCCGCCATGGCAACGCTGTCGAGCATCATGAACAGCGTGGCGACATTGATCTCGGTCGATTTCTACGAGCGCCTGGCCAAGGACCCGACCCCGCGCAAGAGCGTGCTGTTCGCTGAAATTTCCACGGTGCTGGTTGGTCTTACCGCGATTGGCCTGGCCCTGATCATGACCCGCTACGACATCCACTCCTTGTTCGACGTGTCGATCGAACTGGCCGGCCTGCTCGGCGGTGGCTTTGCCGGTGCCTATACGCTGGGCATGTTCACCCGCCGTGCCAACTCCGCCGGCGTGGCAATCGGCGTGGCCTCCAGCATCGTGCTGACGTTCGTGGCCTGGTGGTACAGCCTGGTGCACCCGTACTTCTACCTGGCCATCTCGATCTTCCTGTGCATCGTGATCGGCTATGTGGCCAGCCTGTTCTTCCCGGCGCCGAACCGCTCGCTGAAGGGCCTGACCATCTACAAGCAGGACGCTCTGTGAAGACCGGCCTGCGGCCCGCCAGCCGTCGCGGACCGCAGGCATTTCACACTGCCGGCGCGGTGACCCTGCCATTGGTCGCATCGCGTCGGCGCGCCCGCTGGTGTAGTTTGGCGCGCAGCTGAGAGGTCTAATCGCGTGGAAACCCAGTTTCTCAATACCTTTGTCACCGTGGTCGACCGCGGCTCCATGGCTGCGGCGGCGCGCATGCTGCACATCACCCCGGCCGCCGTTGCCCAGCAGATCCGCACGCTGGAACGCGAGCTGGGTGCGCCGCTGATCGCGCGCGCCGGCCGCACCGTCAGCGTCACCGAGGAAGGTGCGCGCATCCTGCAGCGTTCGCGCGACCTGCTGCGCGGCGTGGCTGATCTGCGCAGCGTCGCCAACGAAAGCGGCATGGCCGGCGAGCTGCGGCTGGGCGCCTGCCCCACCGCGCTGGGCGGGCTGGTGCCAGACATCCTGGCGCGGATGGTGGCCAAGTTCCCCGAGATAAACGTCTTCATCAAACCCGGTTATTCGTCCGACCTGTACGGCGCGGTGGAAGCGGGCGACCTGGATGCGGCGATGGTGCTGCAGGCACCGTTTTCGCTGCCCAAGACCTGCGACTGGCAGCTGCTGCGTGAAGAGCCGCTGGTGGTGCTGGCGCCGGCGCGCATGGCCGGTGCCGACCCGCACCAGCTGCTGCGCGAAGAGCCGCTGATCCGCTACGACCGCCACGAATGGGGCGGCCGTCAGGCCGACGAATACCTGCGCAAGGCCGGCATCGTGCCGCGCGAACGGTTCGAGCTGAATGCGCTGAACGCGATTGCCGTGATGGTGGATCGCGGTTTGGGCGTGTCGCTGGTGCCAGATTGGGCAAAGCCGTGGCCGGAAGGCATTTCGGTGGTACGCATCCCGCTGCCCGAGCCCAGCGAGCCGCGCCGTATCGGCATGGTCTGGTCACGCGCCTCGGTGCGCCTGCGCCAGGTCAACGTGCTGTTGGACGAGGCGCGCACGGCGCTGTTGCAGCCAACGGATTGAGCGGAATGCACCTGTAGTGCCGAGCCATGCTCGGTAGGGGCATTACCGATAACCTTCTGTAGTGCCGAGCCATGCTCGGCTGGAGCATTACCGGTAAGGCCTCTGCCGAGCATGGCTC